>CAYTNI010000145.1:0-7601 GCA_964439115.1 uncultured Saprospiraceae bacterium | reverse complement strand
AGATGCATCAGGGTGGAGCAGTGCGGTGGTACCCTGATTGGGGGAGAGAAGCCGTAAAGGGGATTGTGCGGAGAAATTGGCAATATCCATGTCTGATTTCACCATAAAAGTATCCAGCCGGATGGAATCTGCGGTAATGAATAGTTGCCAGGCGGCGGTATCCTTTGCCTGATACCAGATGCGAACCGAATCCCCGAGCCATTCAGGATTCAACAGTACCACATTGGAGTCTAAGGCGGAAACCTGAATAGATTCCGGCCGTTGGCTGTAAGTGATTTTCACCTGTCCAAACCCTTTGGTTTCTGCATCGAGGAGGCGAATTGGGCGTTTTTCATCAAAAAGGCGGATGAGTATCTGACGGGAGCTGCTGTCTGTTACTGCAATTGGGCTATCGGGGAAGCCGATGCGCTCCCGGCTTTGGTTGTATCTGTAGTTGAGGTCTGCATCGAGCAGTGCAAAACCCTTCAAGGTATCCGCTCTCACATTGGGGATTCGGAAGTTTCCTTCCTTGTTGGTTCGCCCGAAGTAAAAGGGCCTTTCGGTGCGCACCACGGAATCTGCCAAATTGTCGTACAACATAAAAAGCGCTTTTTCCACCGGTTCGCCGGTGAGTGCATCTACGATACGACCTTCTACGCTGAGCGAATCGAGGAATTCACCGGTGGAGAACACGAAGCGCAAATTTTCAGCGGGATTTCGTTCTGTGAGATCCTTAATCGAGGTGCCGAAATTGATGGTGTAGGTGGCGGAGTTGCGCAATTGTTCGCGCTCATCCAGTTTGACCAGCACGGTGCGCCCCTTCAGGGAAATATCCGCCCGGTATTCGAGCGGTGGAGAAATAACGACCTGGTTGAATACATCATCGAGCGTAATCCATTCGTCAAAAGTGAGTGCAATCTGAGTCGGAGTAAACTGAGTTTGAAAGTTTGGAGTGGACTCAGCCTCTATCACACCTGGAGGGCGCTCGTCTTTAGCCCCTCCCTCCAGGGGGCTGATGGTGGCACAGGCACCGAGCAGCACCAACAATACCGGAACGCAAAAAAGAGCGAAAATCCATCTCATCGAAGAACGGTTACGCTACCCGTTCTGGAATATTCTTCGCCGTTGCAGCGAAACCGAACGCGGTACAAAAATACCCCTGGATTAACGGGGCTGCCATCAAAATAACCATCCCATTTCCCAAAAGGATCTTCCGTATAAAAAACGCGGCCGCCCCAACGGTCGAATATTTCTAAGGAAATTAATTCCTGTACGGCAAAGGGATTGCTGATGAAGTAATCGTCATTTAAGCCGTCTCCATTGGGGGAAAAGGCGCCGGGAAGAAAAATAGAGGTGCAGTCCAGCTCGTCGGGATCCACGACAGTAATCCGGATACTATCAGAGGCCACGCAAGAGGAAGTGTTGTCTGCCATCTGAATCCGATAGGTGAATATGCCGGCTTGTGGCGGAATGATGGTTGTTTCGCCCGCTGTGGGTACTTCTACACCGGACTGAGGCGACCAGGCAAAGGAAGTGGCACAGGTATGCGAAAGATCAATAGCCAAGGGCTCACCGAGATAAATCAGCGTGTCGCGGGATAGAATTTTATCAATATCGAAATAGAGTGCCTGCACTTCTCGATCGTCCAGTGCGCGGTTATAAACCCGAAATTCGTCAATCCAGCCAACGAAAGGGATTTCGTTAGGACCGAGACAGTCGCTGGTGCCCAGAATAAGATCGCCATCGTTGGTAAGGTCAATTCGGCTGGCCTGCAGGGAGACCTGCTGTCTTTCCCCGTTAAAATAAAAACGCGTTTGGCCGGCCTGGCGGGCAATGGACACATGATGCCAACAGGAGCCTGGCGGGATGCGATATACCCAGGAAGCACTCTTGTTCGGCGTTTCACTCAGCAATACATTGACAGTACGGGTTGCAGGAGCATATCGGATATAAAAGATGTTGTTGTTTTCGCAATCTGTACGACGCTTGGACACGAGATACTGGGTACCACCCGAGCTGGTAGCTTTAAAAAACAAACTAACCGTGAAATCCTCGCGATCAAACTCAGCTTTCACCGGCCCGAGGAAGCGAACGGCATCATCGCCACCTCGCAGTTGAATGGCATTGGTTCTCACTCCGCAGCCATATACAGGCTCGCCGGAAACAAGGCCGCCGTTAGCCGTATTGCCTGTGGCATCGGTAACAGAATTTTCAAAAGTATAATATGCCACGAGCCCTACACCTGTTTGCGCATTGACGGCTGCGGTGGCCCATAAACAAAGTATCCAGCAGATTACTCTCATGAAAATCAGATTTTGAGTCTGGTTGAGCTGATATTCATTCAAACGCAGAGGATAAGCACATATTTTCTCAACCCAGCAAATTCCCCAAACCGGGAGGAAGCATGGTTTTCAGCATATCCTGGGCGGCCTCACTTTCTTTTTGAGCGGCCATTTCCAGCGCGCGATTGACGGCGCTGGTCACTAACTCTTCCAACTGCCCGGCATCGGAGCCCTCGAGCAGGTTTTTATCTATGGAAATGCGCAGGATTTGGCGATTGGCATTGGCCTGCACATTGACGGCACCATCACCGGCGGATGCTTCCACGGTTATTTCTGCGAGTGCAGCACGCATCGCCTGCTGTTGTTCCTGCACCTTACCCATCAGATTTCCAAACATGTGTTCAAACTTTTAACAAAGGTACTGCTTTTCTGTATCGTCAGCCCTTGCGTTGGTGAAATCCCTGTAATTACCTGTGCTGAGATATCATCCAAAAGGATTTAGATTATATTCCAGAAACCATTGAACCCGGGATAGATCATTCTTTTTTGATACCCGAAAGTCTGCCTATTTGAGACTGAATCTCACCAACCACCTCTTCCACAGAGCAATCACCCAGGTCGAAAATCCGGGCAGTGCCAATAGGCCATTTTTGCAGCATCCTGTCCAATATACCACGACGAACCACCCACAGCTGAGGCACTGAATGTTGTACCAGCTGTTCCACCGCATGGCTCCACCCGCTATTGGCCAACTCTAGGGGGCCGAGCTCATCAATCACAACAATGTGTTTGTCAGACACTTCCTCCAAAGCCAACAATTCCTTGCCCTTAGAAAGGCCGGCATCCGAAAAATAATAATTTCCGATGCGGACGGCATCCTCTACCGGCACGGTGGAACACAATGACATACTCTGGGATCGCTGGATATCTAGTAGTTCAAAGCCGGTGCGCATCCCTTCCCGGTCTATTCCCCTGGCCAAAAAACCGCCGACGCTATAGCCGTTCCGGACAAGTGCATTCACTACTTCCTGTACAAAAGTAGTTTTGCCCTGTCTGACTGCTCCTGTGACTACAAACACCGGTGGCCGGCGCTGTTGCTCCTGTTGCACGTACTCCAAAAGTCCTTCTGCCTGGCGAAACAGGTATTGAAAAGAGACGGTTTCCTTCCGAAAAATGCTTTTTGAAGATGGTTGATTGGATAAAATATGAGGCAGAACAGAAAAGGCAAGGTTAAGGGATTGGTACAAACTGCTCATTCTCCGGTCGTACAACAGCGATTTCACCACAGGATTTCGAAGTTCAACGCCTACCGCCGAAAAGCCCATGATAATCAGTATGGCACGACCAACCATTTTAAGACCTACCACCAATCCATCCATACTGAAAAAGACCCCATTGGCAATTCCATTCCAAAGGAAAGTGGCAAGCAACATCAATACCAGAAATTGAATCCAAAGACCGGCTTTTCGGAAATGACGTACGGAGTTTCTGTATCGCCAAATAACAAATGTGGCATAAACAGGACATACGATAGCTGCTGCCAGGTAGTAATTGAAGTTGATAAGAAATAATCCAAGTACTACCGCGACTACATGAAGCCCTAAATACCATAAGGAATAGGTTTGGCTACCCCCACCTTCGATTTGCATCCGCGGCGCTGTGAGGGATACCAGCTCCAACGATTGAACCCCCGTACGGCTCCGGAGGTATTTCCGTCCTGCATGCCTTCCCAGCAAAGCAGCTACCGCACCTGCAACCAGGTAAAGGACTGAAATGGCCACGACAAGATGCATGGGACTGGCCTCTTCGATGCGAAATTGACGAGCCGCAAACTGATACAGCCCTTCCAGGATTCGTAGCAGGTCAAGACCATAAAGAATTAAAAGGTTAATTACTTTTTGAACCAGGGTGCTGAATACGGCAATTGCACCGCCAACAATAAAGCCTGCCAGGTTTCGGCCGAGCAGGATTAAGCTGATTTCCAGTAGCAGCGCTTCGCCAAATATCCCAATCATGGGGCCAAGTATAAAGGCGCTGGGTGAAATTGACTTCATCAAAGCACAAATCAATCCGGCACGCCAAATCAGCCCGCGTTCAGGCCATACCTGTGCAAAGGCAGAAAGCAGATAAACACTAATAAAAGATAAGGTTGTGCCAGACAGTGGTACTTTCAGGTTATGGAGAAAACTCCCCAGGATGATTTCCACGGAAGCCCAGAGACTACCGGCCACAGCTGCTTTCATCCAAATACCATCAAGGGGTTTAGGTTCCCTGATTTCCATGTTTAACGTACGGTTTTTCTAAATGCGGGCAAAGATAACGCCACACCCCACAATTTTTCCTGCTGAGTAAAACTGATAATCAAAAAAAGGGCAGACCCCATTTGGAATCTGCCCTTCACGGATGGATGATGACAATTTTACTTGTCTTTCACTTCTTCATACTCTACATCAGTCACATCTTCAGTAGTATCGGTATTGCTTTGTCCGGCACCGGGACCCGATTGTGTTTGCGGGCCCTGATCCTGGGTAGCCTGATACATTTCCTGGCTGGCATTGGCCCAGGCGGCGTTCAAAGCGTTGGTAGCCTGGTCAATCTGAGCAATATCCTGGGTCTTGTGCGCCTCCTTCAAATCAGCCAGGGCCTGTTCGAGCGTTCCCTTGTGGCCGGCAGGAATCTTGTCGCCAAATTCACGCATTTGCTTTTCCGTTTGGAAGATCAGGGAGTCTGCCATATTGATTTTCTCGGCGCGCTCGCGAGTCTGGCGATCAGAATCAGCATTGGCGGCGGCCTCAGCCTTCATGCGCTCCACCTCATCCTTTGACAAACCGGTAGATGCCTCAATCCGAATATTTTGCTCCTTCCCTGTGCCCTCATCCTTGGCGGTTACGTGAAGCATGCCGTTGGCATCAATATCGAACGAAACAGCGATTTTGGGTATGCCGCGCATGGCCGGCGGTATGCCGTCCAATATAAAACGGCCTACCGGGCGGTTGTCTTTTGCCATTGGCCGCTCGCCCTGAAGAATATGGATCTCGACGGAGGTTTGATTATCCGCTGCAGTGGAGTAAGTCTTAGACTTCTTCACCGGAATGGTGGTGTTAGATTCGATAACTACGTCGAATACACCGCCGAGCGTTTCGATGCCGAGGGAAAGCGGTGTAACATCAAGCAACAACACGTCTTTCACTTCTCCGGTGAGTACACCCCCCTGAATAGCGGCACCGATGGCCACCACTTCGTCCGGGTTAACACCTTTATGGGGCTTTTTACCGAAAAATTCCTCTACGGCTTGTTGAATCCGGGGGATGCGCGTGGAGCCCCCTACGAGAATGACTTCATCCACTTCATTTTTGGAAATCCCGGCATCGCTAAGCGCCAGCTCGCAGGGCTTAAGCGTACGCTCCACCAGGTGATCTACCATCTGCTCAAATTTGGAGCGCGACAATTTAACCACCAGGTGCTTGGGTACACCATCCACAGCTGTGATGTATGGAAGGTTGATTTCCGTTTCAGACGACGATGAAAGTTCAATCTTTGCTTTCTCAGCAGCATCCTTGAGGCGCTGGAGCGCCATAGGATCTTTGCGGAGATCCATATTTTCCTGTGATTTGAAGGTGTCCGCCAACCAATCAATGATGATGTGGTCAAAGTCGTCTCCACCAAGGTGGGTATCGCCATTGGTGGATTTTACTTCAAATACGCCTTCGCCGAGTTCCAGAATGGAAATATCGAATGTGCCACCACCCAGGTCATACACCGCCACGGTCATATCCTTATGGCGCTTATCAAGACCATAAGCAAGCGCGGCAGCAGTGGGTTCATTGATGATGCGCTTGATGGTCAACCCTGCGATTTCTCCTGCTTCCTTGGTAGCCTGACGCTGAGAGTCATTGAAATAGGCCGGCACGGTGACAACCGCCTCGGTGACGGGCTGACCAAGGTAATCCTCGGCTACTTTTTTCATTTTTTGAAGCACCATGGCAGAAATTTCCTGCGGCGTAAAATGCCTGCCGTCAATATCCACACGTACAGTGTCATTGTCGCCTTTGGCCACCTGGTACGGAACATGAGTAACCTCGCCTGAGCGCTCAGAATAGCGCGTACCCATGAAACGCTTAATTGAATATACTGTGCGCCTGGGGTTGGTAATGGCCTGACGCTTGGCAGGATCCCCTACTTTGCGCTCTCCGTTATCCATGAATGCCACTACGGAAGGCGTGGTTCTACGACCTTCGTCATTTGGAATAACCACCGGCTCATTGCCCTCCATTACAGCAACGCAGGAGTTAGTCGTTCCCAAGTCTATCCCTATAATTTTGCCCATGTTAAACCTGATTATTTGATTGTTTCAAAATACAATCTTCCTTATCAAGGCTTGTGCCAAAGACAAATACTCGTATCTATGAATCATTTTTACTGACAATCCCGGCAAATTGAATCCAACCCGAATGAACACATGTCACTTGTACCAATTTTACTGACAAAACGTCAGGATAATCTTATCCGCCTAACATACTAAAAACCCCGGCGGCCAACATACTGCCTGCCAGCGGGCCGAATACAGGCGTCCAACTGTAGGCCCAACCACTATCTGCCTTGCTGGGAATAGGTAATATGGCGTGTATCAAACGAGGCCCCAGATCGCGAACCGGGTTTATGGCATATCCGGTGGGGCCGCCGAGGCTCAGGCCAATTCCGAGGACGAGCAAGGCTACCGGCAAGGCATCGAGTGCCCCAAGGCTTGATTTGGGAGCTGCGATGCTCAACACACCCAAAACCATTACAAAAGTACCGATGAGCTCGGTGAGAAAATTATACCCACGGTGCCGGATGGCCGGAGCAGTGCAGAAGGTCGCCTGGATGGCAGCGGCATCCTCCGTCGAATCATAGTGCTTTTTGTAGGCCAGCCAAACACCAAAAGCTCCTGCCATAGCACCTGACAACTGCGCCAACAAATACATGGGAGCCTCCCCCAAAGGAAATTTCCCACTAAGCACCAATGCCAGAGTCACTGCCGGATTCAGATGCGCACCACTGCCCTCCGCCGAGATAAATACGCCCACAAATACCGCCATCGCCCAACCTGCCGTAATGACCATCCAGCCGGGCTGGTGGCCTTTGGTATCCCTAAGGAGTGCATTGGCCACTACGCCATTACCAAGCAAAATGAGTACCGCTGTACCTGTAAATTCGCTCATAAATGGTGTCATCATCGTTTCAATGGTTTTTTAATGAGAAAAATAAAAAGTGGAAACCGCTGCGAATTTCAAAAAAATAGAGGCATTTTTCACCAACTTACCGGACTTGTGTAAATCTCTTTCCGGAGACCTTCCGGAT
>CAYTNI010000144.1:0-7605 GCA_964439115.1 uncultured Saprospiraceae bacterium | reverse complement strand
TTTCCGGCCTCCTCGCCGGCCCTGGCCGACAGATTATATTTTAATGATGGGAGGGGTAATTTCGTAAAAGCCAATCAAATTTTACCTTCTTTTAATTACGAAAGCACTTCCTGCGTGCGTGCCGTTGATTTCGACGGCGACAGGGATATTGACTTATTTGTAGGCGCGCGCCTGAAGCCTTTTATTTTTGGGGTTCCTGTAACTGGCTTTTTGCTGGAAAATGATGGGAAAGGAAATTTCAATGATGTCACGGCCACCAAGGCTCCCGGCCTTGTGCGCAAAGGCATGATTACCGATGCCCGTTGGGCTGACCTTGACCAGGATGGCGATCCCGATCTGGTGGTGGCAGGCGAGTGGATGCCTATTAGCGTATTGATCAACCAAAATGGCAACTTCAGGGAAGTAACTTCCGATAACGGGCTCGGGAAAAGCAATGGCTTTTGGCATTGTATTGTCGCTGCAGATATTAACGGCGATGGCCACGAGGATCTGGTCGCCGGCAATATGGGCTTGAATACGAGGTTCAAGGCCTCGCAGAAGCAGCCTGTGACCATGTATGTAAATGATTTTGACCAAAACGGCACGGTGGAACAAATCATCACCGTATTCAATGGGAACCGGGCATTTCCACTGGCATTGCGCCACGACCTGGTGAGGCAGATTCCCTCGCTAAAAAAGAAATATCTGAAATTCGAGAATTATCGCGAGCAGACAATTCAGGATATTTTTGCGCCAGAGCAACTCAGCCGGGCAGTGGTTTCGCAGGTTTATGAAACGCGTTCCATGGTTTTTCTCAATGATGGAAAGGGTAATTTTTCAGCAGTTGAACTTCCTGTCGAAGCGCAGTTTGCTCCTGTGTTTGGGCTGTTGGTTCATGATTTCGACGGGGATCAACAGTCGGATATACTCATGGGGGGTAATTTTCACCATGCCAAGCCCGAGGTGGGTATCTACGCGGCGAGTTATGGCCTTTTCATGAAAGGCGATGGCAAAGGCCGTTTCCAGCCTCTGCCATGGTCTGAATCCGGGGTGTTTATTTCCGGGGAAGTACGGGATATGGCAATGGTTCGGGCAGGAGGAAAAAATCTTGTCTTCGTTGCCCGAAACAATGCCCCTTTGGAGATTTTGGAGTATTGACCCCGGAAAGAAGCGGCTTAGCGATTTTGAGCGAGATACCTGTAAAAATCAGTTTTTAACTCAGCATACAGCCTCCGAAAGCTGTCCATCCTGTCCCTGAGAAAAGTATGGTCGGCTACCTTGTGTTCCGGCGTGCTGAATCCCGCTTTAAGCAATCCACTCAAGGTTTGCTCATGGATTTTAATGTCATGAGCCATTTCTTCCAGAACGGACTTCTGGCGTATGAATTTATTTTGGAACTGCTCTACCCGGGCTAGAACCTCTGGTTCTTCGTGGTTTTTGACCATCTCCTCGAGGCGGTGTTCAAAAATCCCGATTTCGTCGGTAAAGAACTTCAGTTCGTTGTCCCAAAGTTTATGCTCAAAATGCAGGCTTTGAACATCTGTTTTTTCTGCAACCATGGCAAAAGCGTTTTTCGATGAAAAAATAATTGTGAATCGATACTCGTCGAATAGAAAACAAATGTGCTCTTCTTTGGAGTGGTTTCCACTGAGTAATATCAGCCGGGGTAGGTGATATTTGTCAAGCCTGGCGTGTAAATCAGTATTTGACAAAAGTCATTTGTTCTGCTGACGAGCATCATATTTTCAAAAGGGATAAGGGGGTATTTTTATGATGTCAAAAGCAGTGAGAGCCTCACTAATTCCATTAGCACCTCAAGCTGCATTAATCCACCCATTAACACCTTAAGTATGAACACGGCATTATCTTTCACCAACACCGAATTTCTGCTATTGATCGGGGGAGTTTTTGCCGCCATCGGATTGTTGATTTTTTTCGCGCGGCGAAATTTTCATGCACAGGCGAACAGGAATCTGACGGGCAAATACAGCGCATATCGCAATGAAGGCGTTTGGGATGTCACCAATAAATATCCAGAGGTGGATGTATTTCAATGGAGTGGAATGTTTTTCCGGATATCCCTGGTTGCTGTGCTGGTTGTGGTTATCGGTGCCTTTAACCTTACCACAATAGAGCGAAGTGCGAACATTCCGAAAGGGGCGCTCGATTTTGGTCAGGCAGATATTGAGGTTGAGCCTCCGCGAAGCGCTGATGCGCCACCACCGCCGCCGCCGCCACCGCCACCCGTAATTCAGGAAGTGCCCAATGAAACTTTCCTTGAAAGTGAAGATGTTGAGTTCCTGGATCAATCCGTAGAAGCCGAGTCTGCTGTTGATGCGCCTGTAGTCGTGGAACATAAAGCCGAGAAAAAGCACGCGCCGCCGCCGCCGCCGCCGGTAGCCCTACAAGAGGATGAAGAAATATTCAAGGTGGTGGAGGAAATGCCGCGGTTTCCTGGCTGTGAAGACCTTGCTACAACAGATGAGCGCAAAGCCTGTGCCGACCGGAAAATGTTGCAGTTTATCTATGATAATATCCTGTATCCTGGTATTGCGCGTGAAAACGGGATTGAAGGAACGGTCGTCATCAGGTTTGTGGTAGAAACTGATGGAAGCATTCAGAAAGCAGAAGTAGTACGCGACATTGGCGGAAGATGCGGGGAGGAAGCTCTGCGCGTAGTGGAACTGATGAATAATATGCCGGTGAAATGGACACCTGGCCGGCAACGGGGTAAACCGGTGCGCGTATGGTTCAACCTGCCGGTTAAATTTATTCTCGAGTACAACTAATAAGCACCTTAAGCTTCGGCTTCTTGAAGATAACCTGGGTTAAATCCCGGTTCGCCGCATCAATTTCCAGAGGATTCACCTGGTTGAATCACCCGGATTTCGGTGCGGCGATTTTGTAGGTGCTCGGCCTCGCTGCAAGGAACACCATCCTCACAACCGTTCTTCAATCGTGTTTCTCCATAGCCTACTGCGTGAATTCGCGAGGCGAGGATACCCCGACTCACTAAAAACTCCTTGGCCGTTTCCGCTCTCCTGGCAGATAGTTGAAGATTGAATGCAGCTTCGCCGCGGCTATCGGTATGTACGCCAAGTTCAATGTACAGTCTTGGAAAAACTTCCATAAAGCGCAGTATTCCGTATAAATTGCGAGTTTCTGTAGCCCCTGTTCCTGAGCTTTCTGAATCGCTGTTTGCGGTGGGGAGTACAATGATAGTGTTTTCCTTAATCATAGTTATTGAGGCCGTTGACGTAACGGGCTCTACTTGAAGGTCTAAGATGGAAGTTTTTTCAAGTTGACCGGCTTCAAGAGGCATTTGAAGGGATGTAAATCCCTCCTTTTCCAAAAAAAGCGTATAATCGGTTTCCGGCATTACACAAAATTCTGTTTTTCCTTCAATGGTTGTAAAAAGGGTTTCTTCAGCGCCTGTGTTTTTCCCAACCAGCCGGAGTTTTACCCCTGGAAGTCCTTTTTGGGTGGGTTTTGCGCGTACGGCGACTTTGACTACACGACAATTTTGGCGTTGAAGCTTCACTTCCAAAGGCTTGACAGCACCCGGTTTTTTTGCAAAGAGCAATAAGTCGGTGGTTTGATAATTTGGAGCATGAATCACCAGAATATAGTCTTTGCCCTGTGCCACCTGCAGAGAGGCTGTTCCATCCGGTTGAGTTATTGTAGTGGGGTTGCCCAGACTTTCTGATGGTTTGCGCACGAAATGCAGGCTTGCTTCCCGCCCCAGAGCCCCGGTGCCAGGGATGATTTGTATATCGTAGAGACTATTATCGGCAATGAGCCCGTCATTTCCGCGCTCGAATACATATATGGCTGCGCCGGGTATCGGTTGGTTGCGCTCCTGGTCAAGCACCTGAATCGCCAGGCTTTTTTGAACCGGCTGGAATAAGCCGTTAATCCCTTGAGGGGATTGAAATCCGTATAAGTCGTCTTTTCCAACCCCACCGGGACGATCCGAGGTGAAGAAACCACTCCGCCCGGCAGGATCTACCACAAAACCAAAGTCATCAAACTTGGAATTAAAGGGCTCTCCGATATTGGTCAATGGCCCCCAAATGCGCGATCGGATATCAATATAATAAATATCGAGGTTCCCCATGCCTTTGTGCCCATCAGAGGAGAAGAAAAATACGCCCGATTCGTGAAGAAATGGGAAAACATCATTTCCCGGAGTATTAATCTCCGGCCCGAGATTGTACATATCAGACCATGAGCCGCCCCTTTTCTCTGCCATATACAAATCATAACCTCCATATCCGCCAGGTTTGTTGGATGCGAAGAAGATGCGGTTTCCATCCGGGCTTAAAGCCGGGTGCATACAGGAAAAATTATCGTTGTTGAAAGGTAACTCCTGAAGGTTTTGCCAATCATAGGCCCCCTTTGCCGCTTCATAAATCTTAAGTCCGACCCGTCCTTCCTGGTCGGTTGCAGTGACGCCGTCCTTCAAATTGTTGCGCGTCAGGTAAACCATGTTGCCATCTCTGTTGAAGCTTACCGGGCCTTCGTGAAGGCGTGAATTGAGCTGAAGCGAAAAGCTAATGGGTTTTGAAAATTCTCGATTGGGGGTAAACTCTGAGTAAAACAATTCAAAAAATGTCTCATTGATGTTGGGGTCGCGAGGGCCGCTCTTTATTCGGGAGGATACGTACACCAGCCCCTTTTGGTAGTAAACCGGGGAAAAGTCCAATGCAGGTGTGTTTAGGGATTGCAGGTTGAACAGCTCTACGCCGTTTTTGACATAAGGCTTTAAAACAGCTTTGTTTTCGAAGTCCTTTTTTTGGGCGAATAAAGCGTTTTGGAATCCCAAAAGCAACACCAAACAAAGCCACTGGCAATTTTTAAACATACAGCATCAGATTTTCTTTCGACATAAGTGGCAATATTGGTTATTGACACCATATATATTAGAACGTTCCAAGACGCTGTGAAAACTTCCCGGCACGCTTAAAAAAATCGCGGACTTACAAAATCCTTGCCTTTGGAGATGCCGCCAATTCCGTATCGAAGGGCCATTTCTGCCGAACCGCTGCTGTGATTGCGCAAATCGGTGAGGGTTGCATCGTAGGAAAGCCCGAGTAGCAGGTTATCTGTAATTTGGGCGGCGAGCAGCAAGGAAATGGATTCTCCATTATTGCGGAAAGCATCGCCACCTAATCGGTAGGAGAGGCCGGTGGTGAATTTTTCTGCAAAAATGAAGTTGACATTCAAATCGGCATCAAAAGGTACGTCGGGTACAAATTTCAACAGTGCCTGGGGCTGAAGCTGAACAGACTCGCCAAGTGGGAGCAGCACACCACCCATGAAATAGTAATGCCGACGCTCTTTGTTGAGCAAGAGCTGCTCTTCATTCAAGACAATATTGCTTTCCAGTAGCCTGGGTGCAGACAACCCTATATAATAACGGTCTGTGTGGTAATAAGCACCAAATCCAAAATTGGGGATGTATTTGCTTTGAAGAGATGGGGGGACGGCATTGTCTATGTCAATGGATTGTGTGCCTTCCAATGCGGCATAATCAATGCGGAGGAGTCGGACTGAACCTTGCAAACCAAGACCCAGTACGCCTCTACCGGCTTTGATCCGGTATGCATAGGCGGCTTCGGCGGTATAGTAGGAAGTGACACCAATAGACTGGCGCAGAATGCTCCCTCCAATTCCTATGCGGTCATTGAGCAAAGGCATGTTAAAAGTCACCAGCTGGGTTTGGGGCGCACCGTCAAACCCAATCCATTGGTTTCGTGCAAGCACTGAAATAGTCGCACCAGACTGGCCGCCGGCATACCCCGGATTGAAGCCCAGCTTGTAAAACATAAATTGGGTATATTGTTCCTCCTGTTGTGCAAAAGTGCTCAGTGAGGAAACAAGCACAATAGCAACTATGATCCAAAGGTTGTTTTTCATGGTGGAATTATGATTATTGAAGGATCATAAAATATCCATGGCGCGGTGTTGAGCCATCACCAAAGTTTAGTAAATAAAAATAATTGCCGGAAGGGAGAATAACCCCGTTGTAGGTGCCTCCCCAGTTATTTTGGTAAGGTATGGCAGAGCGATAGACTTCATCTCCCCACCGATTGAAAACTACCAACTGACTATTAGGGAAAACGCGGTTGTCTAAAAGACAAGGCACTACAAAAACGTCATTGATGTTATCCCCGTTGGGGGTGATTACGGTAGGTATTTTGCATAGGTCATCAGCGTTGACATCAATCTGTACCGTAGCTATCGCACACTCACAGCCGTCGCTACAAATTTCATAAGTGAGTTGGTCTGTTCCAATAAAATTTACTCCGGGGGTATAGGTCAGGATATTGCCCGAGACCACCGTGGCGGTGCCGTTTTGAGGGGAAGCTATGACGCGAATGGTAGTATTTGCCGGTACAAAGTCATTCGCAAGCACATCGAGTACCGACTGCTCTCCGAAGGGCACGCTGAAGACATCCGGTTCTGCTTGCGGATTGGGCGAGTATTCCACGACAACAGTATCTCTTGCAGCTAATCCGCAGAGGGCGTTATCCACTGTCCAGACTACAGTATTAAATCCTTCGCGCAGTCCTGAAACCATTGCTTCAGGATCACTTCGGTCACTGAATACCAGAGCGGAGTCCTGTGCTGACCAGAATCCCGTGCTGCCAATTCCGAGAGGGCGCGCTTGCAATACGGCAAATTCTTCATCATTGCAAGCCCGAAAATCAGGTCCTGCAATTGCCGGGACATCAGACACGGCGACCTGAACGATATCCGTTCTTGCGCCGCAGGCATCCTCCAGTGTCCAGGAAAACACATACAAATTGCCCCGGGTCAATCCGGTTATCGCCGATGCAGGATCTGCAGGGTTGACGATACCCACGCCGAGTTGTGCCTGGATATCAGGTTGAGACCACCGCCCCGTAGCAATGTTGACGGGATTGGCGTAGAGATTAAACGGCGTCATTGGACAAATCAGCGTATCCTGACCGGCCAGAGCAGCCTCTAAAGCCCGCACACTCATTTCAATCTCATCAAAAGCGTAATTTTGACAAGCACCGTTGCTCAAAGTCCAACGAAACAAATAATTGCTACCCGGGATTAATCCAGATACTCTGGAGTTGGGAAGTTCCGGGGATTCAATAACCTCATTTCCTGTTCCCCCTTGTTGCAGTGACCACAAGCCCGAGCCCCGGGGAGGTGTCGCAGCACCCAAAAAGACGTCCAGGTTGGGGCAAACCAGCGTGTCAAAGCCTGCAAACGCAGCCTGGCTGGGTATGGTATTAAAGGTGACATAGACCGAATCCCTGGCGGTTGAGATACAGCCATCCTTTTTTGCCCTCACAGAAAATAGGAAGGTTCCTTCTCCGTAAGTTGTAAAATTTTGGAAGGAAAAATTCAAGTCGCCAGAGGAGCCTACCAAGGCATTGTTGCGGTCGAACCACTCATATACCGCACCTGAGGTAGCAGAGGCTGGATTTAGTGAAAATGCTGCGCTTGTGCCCGGCGTGCTGATGCATACCGGCGCAACATCCAAAGCCTCCGGAATGAGTGGTAGCGCCCTGATTTCCATCTGAATAGTATCTACTTCGGAGTTGCACCCATTTAGAGTTGCCACAACAACATAGCGCCCTGCGTGTA
>CAYTNI010000143.1:567-7606 GCA_964439115.1 uncultured Saprospiraceae bacterium | reverse complement strand
GAAAGTAGTACGGGATGCGCTACTAAAAACGTTAAAAATGATTCAAATGCTTTTTCCTCAGGGAAGCCCGGGGCACCGGAAAATCCTACAGCTTGCAACAAGTCCAGGGTGCTCTTTAACTGGAAGCTAAAACCTGATTTTTTGCCGGCAGCACTTGCGAATCCCTGAATAAAAAGCGTTCTGGCCAACAATCTTTGTTTTTCCCGCGAAGGGCCGGCCCAGTGGGCAATCAGGTAACTCAGTAGGTTCTGTGGCGAATCTGCAGCAACTTCATGAGGTAATGGAGTGGCCGAAACCGCCAAAATACCGGCATTGTTTAATTCTTTCAACCAATGACGAAGTAGCCTTTCCATATCCACTACCCGAAGGGTTTGGTCTTTGGAGGTTTTTGCAGGTTCGGTAGGTACCGGAGCTTCTAATCGCAGGTCAGTAATTCCAGCCTGAAAAACCTCGCCGGTGGTAGCTAAATAAATCTTGTGAATTGCTTGTTCGAGTTTATTCAGTGCAAGGGATTTGACCTTCAAGGCATTTAAATCAGCCAGCAAAAGAGCCAGCAACACCGGCAGGGCAATGCCGAAATGAAGCGCATACTCAGCGAGTTGAGTGCGCAGAAAAACCTGATTATCCGTTTCTCCACGTAGATTTTCTACTATTACCTTCAAGGTGAGTTCCTGTACCGTTTTGCGATAGGCAATTTTTTCCTGGTTCACGGCAGGCGTATGTGCCATGACATGTTCTGTCAATTGAAAATACGCGTAAATAGTCTCAAGGAGGGAAGGTGCAAGGAGGCGAAACATCTTTTTTACAGCCTCTTCGGAGAGTAGGTTAATAAGCCTGCGGCGCGCCCGCTGGTTTTTTCCCGTCTTAAAAATCATTGCGCTCAAGGCTTCAGGCTGGTAACGAAGCGCATGAGCGAATAGCAGGTTAAATACCTGACTTTGGCTGCCTACAAAATGCCGTCCGGTAAAAAAGCCCTCCATCAGGAAGGTTTGCAGGCTATCCAACACCCCGGATTCAGTAAATAACGACTTTAGCGCACCGGGCATTTTAGATTCTGCAAGTAGTTTTTGAATCAATGGTCCAATACCCTCTTGTTGATCCAACAAACCATAGTATTTTAAAGCCTGATGGATATATTTTAACAGGGAAGGGTATGCAATCCCGTAATGCCTGGCAAAGTGCATCAACTGATACCGTAGAAAATACAACTGATCCAGGCTGGTATCCTTGTGCACCACTAAATACAGAAGGATTAATTCCTGGATGACATATTTTACCTTGCGTTCCTCTTCTTTCGCGATGCGCT
Source organism: uncultured Saprospiraceae bacterium (assembly GCA_964439115.1). Taxonomy (GTDB): domain Bacteria; phylum Bacteroidota; class Bacteroidia; order Chitinophagales; family Saprospiraceae; genus UBA2329. The sequence goes on along the minus strand of CAYTNI010000143.1, from coordinate 6,300 downwards.
TGAAGCGATTTACCTGTATGAGGTCTTCCACATATTGCCTGAAAAACTGTTCTGGGTCAGGACTCAGGATATCGAAAACCTGGTAAAGCGTCTCTTCCCTTAACGTGTAAATAATACGTCGCCGTGGCAAAGGCAACACAGCAGTATCTAAAACCAATTCCCGGGTTGACTGCCGTCTGGGCGCAATCAATGCGCGCATCATCGCATCGTAATCCTGCTCATTTTTGGAAGCCCACCAAGGGTTTTGACCTGTCGTAAAAAAGGCCCTCAGCAATTCCAGGGATCGGTCGGCCCCTTCCATTTGAAGGGATTTAAACAAAGCTTCCGGAGCGGGATGGGCTAACAGTTCGCGGAGCTTCTCTTGAAACCGGGCGGAAAAGACCGCCGAAAACTCTGAGAACGATATCACCCCCAGGTCTAATTCCATTCGCGGCACCCGCATTACCGCCCCTTTTGGGCCTGCCCCGCTAAGGATTTCATCCATGGCGGAAAGCAGATCCCCTTGCATGAGGATGTTAAGTTCCCGGCTGATTGGCTCCAGTAGTTCTTCCCTTTCGAGCCCGAACTGAAAAATCTGTTTTTCAATCAAATGGGAGGCCATTACCAGGAATATCGGGTTTTAGCGTCCTGTAAAAAACGCACCAATTTTAGGGACCGCTTATCCAGTTCAGGCCAATCCGGCGTTGGTTTGGACTTTTCTTTCAGCCATTGTTCTAAAAGGTTTTCGAATTCCAACATTTTTTTAAAAGGAAGAAAAAGAAGTTGTGCCCGAACATGAGCAGGCAGGTTTTCATCTACCAACTGGCCGACAATCTTACGGAATTCCATATTCTGGAATCTGGAGGGCCATGCAGGGAAAACCAGGCTGCAGGTATTGGAAAAGGAAAAATCCGGCAAATATTCCGGGAAATCAGCTTTTTCCAGACTGATATCCACGGCCTTATCAAAAGCCTGTGGATTTTTGGTTAATTGCGACACATAGCGAAAGGCCATTGCCAGGCTGGATTCTGCCGATGCTGTTGTCGGGAACATTTCAGGTATTGTGGCAACCGGTCGGTTACCCGAATCGAAGAGTATCACTTCGAAGGTCCCTTCGGGGTTCATCTGGATTTGAAAAGCATCCCGCCTGGCTCCAAGCAATCTGACATCCTCAGCCACATCGCGCTGGGAGGCGAAACTTCCTTTTTGAAGTGCTTTTAGAATTGGCAGTTTCCCCTCTGCGTCCAGTAGTACAAAGGAATAGGATCTTTGGGTTAATGGCCGTAGCAGAATATGCTCCACTATGTGAACACCCTCTGTCGCCTGGTTAAGCGATTTCCATTTTTGAATCGCCTTTTCAATGGCATCCCGGCATTCCTGCCTGGTAACTCCACCAAATACCAGGGTGGGTAAGGTTTGTATCCTGCCGGTGTAGATTACCCAGAAAATACCCAGGGATTCATCCTTTACGATTCGGTAGTTGGCCTCAGAAGTTCCAAACCTAAAGATATCATCCAGGAAATTAGAGGTCTGGGTGTAGTATTGGAAGCGATTAGGTTCATAAGTGTCTAAGGGTTTTGCCATAACCGACAAGGTTGCTCCGCCTTCCACAGTGATTTCCAGAGGATTCCATTCACTATTATCAACGAGCGCGGTAACATGGGCATTATGAAGTATAGGCTGGGCGAGTTGCCGTGGTTCAAGGGTTTTGATGTGGAGAAGATTGCCGAGTTTGCGTGCCAGTCCAAACCAGGAATTGTTATTCCAATAGGGCTTTCGATAATTGAAAGCAGTACCTCTTTGTCGGCTGAGGTCGGCGTATTCCTTCAATAAACGGATACGGGCGCGAAGTAAATATTTTTCAACTTCCTCCCACTCTGCCGGGGTCGTCTCGATAAGGAATTTCCGAAGGATGTCGGCTGAAAAACGCTCACCGAAACGAGCAAGTAGATGATCCAGCACTCTGGAACGCCGTTCGAAAAATGTTTTGGGGTCTTCAGAAAGCAATTTGATATTTTCCCCGTATTGCGAGACAGGATTCCGCAGTACCGCTACCAAATCGGGGATATCTTCAGGGGCTTGGGTAAAATAGGTATGTTCAAGCGCATCGTCAATTGAAAATACTTTTGCAGATAGCGCCAATTGGGCAAGATAATCTGCCATAATTTGCTCAAAAAAGAGCAGATAAGCCTTCAGTTGCTTTCGCTGGGCCAAACGTTTCAAATCGGCGCCTGGAGGTAGTCCATTTAATCCCAGGCCATAATTATCGGGTAGCTCGTGTTGTATGGAGTAGTATGCCTTGAACTCCGCTTCCGAAAAACGACCACCATAATTCACCCCCCGGTAGTGAATTTTTCGAAGGTAACTGCTCAGGTCAGCGGAAATAAGTGCATCATATAGTTGTTTAAGACTCTGACCATCAATATCATAACGGATCTTTTCCTTAAAAAACTCGAGCTGATAGCAGCGTTGTTGCCAAGCATCAAAATCATTGAACAAAACAGGGAAAGCATCCTCAGCAATTTTGATGATGTTGCCGAGTACTTTCACCCCACTTTGATAAATCGTAAAATCCTCTATGTCCTGAATTCCCGGTATTTTAAGCAGGATATCCCGGATTCTGGACACGTATAATGTGGTGACTTTTGGCTTGAGGTCATGGGGTGAGATATATCCATAAATGGGTTTTGGCCCTTCGAAAACCTCCTGAGGGGAGCGTCCCTGGCGAATAAGCTCAAAAGGGTTGTCAAAGTTCACATCGGGATTGATATAATGCTCCACGGCGTGAAAAATGCGAGCCATTACCTGTTCTCCTATGGCATCGGGCGCCAGGTGTATTTTTCCGGAAAACTCCAATACCTCTTCCTTGAGCAAGACGACTGAATCAAGATCCTGGCAAAGCTGCCGGTGTTCATGAAACAATTCAGCCACTTCCTCCTGAATGCTGTTGCGGGAGGAGTCATCAAGATCCATGGCACATTGTACCAGAATGCGAATCAGACCTTTATATCCAGCAGGATGATCACCTACGGGAATCACCCAAGCATTTTTTACTTTTTTTACCCTGTCAATGATGAGTCGCCTAAAGTCAAGTTCAGTTACCGGGTCATTTGGATAGATGTCGTGTGGCTGAAGAAATAGATTTTGCTGAGCCACCAGGGCTTTGTTGCCCTGATGAAAAAGGATGTCGGAAATGTCGAGATGGGTTCGATAGGCAAGGTCTGTGAGGGCATAGCACAATTGTTCCAAAAGCGTTACCCCTGGATCGTGGTGATTGTAGTCTGTCCAGATTCCACCGGAGTAGCGCTGGGCGGCTGCCAGGCCTTTTGCCAGCAGGTATGCATATTGGAGAGAGTGTGCCTCCAGCGGATTGCGTGATATGCTTCTCGGGGTGGTCACACTATGATTTAAAATCGCCTTCCTGCCAGAGGCGAACGATATGAAAATTTATGGGATAAGCCTCTCCGGTTTGTTCATCCCGTCCGTAATGACTTCTGGTACGTGCCTGGAGGGCGAAATCATGCACCGAACCGGTCCAGCGAAGTTGCAGGCGATTGAAAAACCCACCATAATGTGCGGTGGTGGCTCTGATAGAGCTTTTGGACCAAAAACCGCCAAAAGTACTGAGGGCAATGGCATGGGTGAGTGCGTATTTACCACTTCCCGGACGCCCGCTTGCCATTCCCATTACCTCAAAAGCCTGGATTCCATCGAGGCCATCCACCAGGTTGTGCCATTTTCCATCAGCGGGAATACTGCCGCGCCTGAAAGTACCGGTACGTGAATCCATGCCACAGGTACCCTTTACCTCAAGGTTGTGGCCGGGGTTGGAAGTGCCAATACCCACGCGCATATCCTTATCCAGGAAAAGGGCAGGCTCCTGCCCCGGTTGCTGAAACTGCAAACCTTCGCGGTCATTAAAGGTGACCATCCATTCAGGCTGCTTTTCCCTGGCATTAGAGAAGAAAGAAAGCAACTTTCTCGAAATACCCTGTGGGGTGAGCCGGAAACCCTCGTCTGCTCCTCTGCCAATGCCATCATCCACCACATTGAGCATGGAATCAATGAGGTGGGCGTAGTGCACTTCCGTTGGAAAGCTGCCCTTTTTGAAGTAGCTTTTCAGTGTCTGACGGTTCAATAATGCCATAGCTCGTGATTATTAGGAGGCGGGTAATTCCGCATCAAAAGGAAATGGAAAATTCAAAACTACCATCCTCGTCCTGTACTATTGGTGCTGCAGCAGGCATCTGGGCTTCCGGCGTCCAGATATCATTGCCGGGAATAATCAGATTATATCCGATGCGCAAATCGCTGAAAGAGGTCGGTTCCGGGGCTGCGTAATGATCTTTTTCTACCAAGGTGAAATCGTGGAACTGACTGGGTACTAATACCGACCAGGGAGTGCCACCCTGGATAAGGTCATTCTCGGTATCGAAAAGAGCGGAATCCCGCAGGGTATATTCTCCATTTACATTCAACTGAAATTGAAGGGTAGAAATACCGGTAACATAGCCCACATAAGGCCTGGATTGCACGAATTTTATCAGTTCTGCTCTTTTGATGGCTCCGCCGATGGAAGCCTGGACATCCCGCGCAAAGAACCAGGGGCAAATAAAGTGCAGAATATCCTGCTGAAGGGTTTTTAAGGCAAGTCCGGGAGCGTCTGATTCCAATCGGAGTCTGCACTTTAGCCGCACATACTCATAGCCTGGATTGCGCACCACTAAGCGCAAAAAAGGGCTGCAGTACTTTTTTAGATAGTCTTCAATATCTTTTATTTCACCCGGACTAAGTTTGGGCTCATAAAAACGGTCAGTCTGTTCCACCTTGGGCATCGCCACAATCACTACTTCGCCTTCTTTAGCCAAGCCATCCAGCTCCTGCCCACCAATGCATTTTACCTGCGATAACCACTTGAATTGATCCAGGGCGATATGTTCAAAATCCCAACGCGTGATACAGCGTTTCTTGTGGCGGAGAGATTCGCTTACTCGCACAAAATACTCCTCCTCCGACTCCACCGGATACCCCCCAAATGCCGGAAATGGCTGCCGAATTTCTACAATCCCCGGAACAGGCTGTTCGAATGCTTTAATAGAAAATGAAGATACACCGGTAAAGTCGGGGGCTTCCCGAACTTCTGAGGCGTTGATAGCTACTGCGGCATGAACAAAAATCCTGTTAATCCGGCTAAGTAATTCTGCCTTTTCTGGGATGGTCGCCTTAATCCAGTAGCTGTCGCCGGGGAGAGTTTCATTGTGCATGGTCATCTCCTCCACAAGTTCGATGCTCAGGATGCCGGTTTCAATAAGTCCCTTGGTGCCATCTTCAAGGATGCTCTCTGCCGGGAAAGGTTTCCATTCGTCAAAGCTCAGGTAATGCCACTGAAGATAAAGCATTTGACCAAACTCCCATTTGCCGCTGCGGGTGAGCTCGAAAAGCAGATTCACCGTTTGCGGCAGTTCTACCCCGGAAATTCCAATATACAACTCTCCCTCATTCATAAAAACAGGTACCAGGGCATTAGAAGCCCCCTTGCCCTCATGAAAAATCCTGCGGGAACCAAAAGGCGTAATATGCATAAATACATCGCCGGAGTCGGGTGTATTTTCGTAGGCGCGCCCCGGCTGAAATACTAATGTGCTTCTCGCTTCATAAGATATCCTGATATCCTTGATCCGTGGTGCAATAGGTTGGTTGGGCACCTCCCTTACCGGCTTTTTGGATTGAGCATTGGGCGACACCGCTTCGCCA
>CAYTNI010000143.1:0-557 GCA_964439115.1 uncultured Saprospiraceae bacterium | reverse complement strand
AGCATAAAATCACAAAGATTAATGACAGAATATTTGGAAAAATATCAAAACCAAAACCAAAGGCTGGATGGGTGAGTTCAAAACGCAAGAGGCCTTTAGGAAGCAGTGAAGGGGTGTTGGCTTCCAGCGGAGCCAAAAAGTTGGAATCGGGCTTCAATTGCAGCTTTTTCAAATCAATATCCCTGAATGTTCGCACAGGAACCCACGGTTGGTCCTCCTGCACATCAAACAAATCAAATTCCTGGCGGTCGGAAGGCTGTTCTGGAAACCAGGAAAAGTTTGAAAGCGCGCTTAAACTCACCCGAAAGCTGTCATTGCGAATACCGCGGCCATAGCCGGCATAATACGCGGCAAGTCCTCCGGCCTCTACCGGAAGCGCATCATAAGTCCATCCTATCTGAAACCGATGAAGTGGTTTGCAAAAAAGCTCTTCATGCCCGACTAAGAAGGCTGCTCCGCGCCGTGGGATAGGGCCAAAAAGCTCCACCGGCTGATGAACATCCAATGGCCCGAACAAATTATGAGCAACAAGATTTCTCAACCCAGCGACATGAACG
>CAYTNI010000142.1:0-7647 GCA_964439115.1 uncultured Saprospiraceae bacterium | reverse complement strand
AGAGGCCCGACGGTACATGTGAGAGGGAAATTTTTACTACCTGAAGTCCTGACGGAATTTGTTGCTGCTGCCATATCATTTGCCCCATGGCATTGCGAATGAAAAGACTTTGAATCTGCCCTTCCTCATTGTTGATTTCAAAGAAGAAATCCGAACTTCCCGGATTGGGGAACAAGCGCGGGGAAGACCCCTTCACGACCTCATCGGAGCTTACGAGTACTGCCGTTGCTGTACCCATACAACCGGCGGCATCTGTGACGGTGAGATTATAGGTGCCGGCCATTAGTGGTGTTACATTAATGGTGGTATCTCCTGTGCTCCAGAAGTAGCGATAGGGTGGGGTGCCACCACTCGCCAGGGCTGTTACACCTCCATTATTGCCGCCTGTATCCGGTGGGGTGGCGTCAATGCCCACCTGAGGCAAGGGTGAAGAGACAAGCTCAAAGGGACCCAGCACAAATGAACAATTCATCTGGTCAGTAACTGTAAGGCGATAACTCCCCGGGGGGAGATTTAACAGGGATGGCTCGGAATTTCCATTGCTCCATGCGTAATGATAAGGCCCTACGCCACCTTCCAGGTCTGCGGTAATAAAGCCGTTTGAGCTTCCTTCACATACGCGCGGTGAAAAAGTAGTGGTGCTATCTACCACCACCACGGGGTCGTAGAGATGGTTGATATTTTGAAGGGGAAGTTGTGCAGTACACCCCCTTGAGTCTCTTCCAATAGCGTAATAGTTACCTGCCGGAACGCCGATCAAATCTTCCATTTCACCCACCTGTTGACCAGCTTGGTTGTACCATTCGAAAGTATAGGGTGGAGTGCCCCCATCGGAAATGGCCTGAATGCCGCCGGTAGAATCGCCATGACATACCACAGGGCTGATACCGCTCCTGTAGAATACGAAGGGCAAGGGCTGGCTGATGGCCAGTGGGCCTGCAACAATGACGCAATTGGAGTTGAGGTCTGTCACTGTAACCCTATAGGATGTTCCGGGAGAGAGACCTGCAATCCTTATGCTATCCTCTTGGGAGAAAATGATTTGGTTGGTACTAAAATGGTATCGAAAATTTCCGCTACCTCCCTGGACGCGCACGGTGAGCGCTCCGTCGGTGGCACCAAAACAGCTAATGGATTGTGCCGTAAAATCCTCCAGCAGCAAGGAGGGGATTTGTGGCAACACTTTTATGGAAGTTACTGTTCGAACACACCCGTGAGCATCTGTTACGGTCAGGCTGTAATCTCCCGGTGCTGCCTGGTTAATTACTGGAGCCATACTGCCGTTGCTCCACAAATATTGGTAAGGCTGAATACCACCGTTCACATTGGCCTGAAGGGTGGTGCCGATGGACAAGCTGCAATCTCCGCTGCGAATGACATTTACACCCGCCTGAAGGGGCGGAGCAGTGGGCACATTAACCGTAAGGTTTACCGGGCAGGAATTGGCATCGGAGCCTTGCAAAAAGTAAACCCCGGCAGGTATTCCGTACTGGGTGGGGTTGGAATACGGGGGGGTGCCACCACTCATGGACACTTCCACATAGCCATTGCTTTCACCGTGGCACAATACCGGACCGATGCCGATAAGCTCCATTTGGAGTGGGTCGGGTTGGGTGATGATAATCGGAGAGGATTCATATCGGCATCCCAACGCATCTGTAATGGTGATGATGTAGGACCCAGCTCCTACGCCGATTAGATCTTCGGATTGACTGCCATTATTCCATCTAAACTGAAAAGGGCCTTGTCCAGCCTGAACCAGCGTCAGGTCAATAATCCCGTCTTCCGCTTCGTGGCAGGTAAGGTTTCGCAGCAGCAGGCTGGTCTGAAAAACCTGAGGGGCAACCAGCTCTACCCGGGATTCAAAGTTGCAGCCACGCCCATCGGTGATCATCACTTCATAAGTGCCCACTCCGAGGCCGCTCCGCTGATTTTCGGTACTCGCATCATCGGGCCAATAATAGCTGAAAGGCCCGGTTCCCTCTGGTAAAAGTGTTATGCTGCCGTTGGTTCTGCCCAAACAGGAGGGCGGCTGCGACAGAATCTGCAAATCCAGGTTGGAAGTGGCAGATAGTTCAAAACTGCGAATTACCGGCCCGCACTGATTGGCATCTGTAAAAGATACCTGATAATTTCCGGTACCTAAGCTATCCGCAATAAGGCTGGTATCGCCGTTACTCCATGTGATATGATAGGGTGCTGTTCCCCCTGAGCCGCTGATTTGCAGGCGACCCTCCTGGTTGCCCGGGCAAAGTGGAGGCAGGAGTTCTTCAAGGGCAATGGCCAAGGGTTCCGGGTCAGCCAATGCAAAGGAGCGGCTGGCCTGGCACTGGTTGTTGTCAGTAACAGTCACCCGGTAAATACCGGAAGACACATTGAACAAAACCTGCGAATTGCTGCCGTTGCTCCACGCATATCTTAGGGAACCAGCCCCTCCATTGGCACCCGCGCGGATATAACCGTCTGAAGCACCAAAACAGCGTGGGTTGGATATGGAATCCGGGAATATCAAAATGGGCTCCGGCTCTGATAAGACTACCGTTCTCGAGGCAGTGCAGCTATTGGCATCCGTAAGTGTGAGCGTGTAAGTGCCGGCGCTGAGTCCTTGAAGATCTTTGGTTTGAGCACCGTTACTCCAATGGTAAAAGTAGGTTGGCTGCCCGCCAAAGTTGGAAATTTGGATGCTTCCATTGGTACTTCCGGCGCAGGAGGGTGGTCTCAGCACCGGCAATATCCTCAGCGAGTCCGGTTGGGTTACCTGCAAATCCCTCAGCACGGTCTGACAGGCACCGGCGGTAATCGTTACATCGTATTGGCCGGCTTCCAAACCGGTGATGCAAACAGTAGTATCCCCTGTACTCCAAAGGTAGGAGAGGTTCTGACCGGAGACATTCAGGCATATCCGTCCATCAGCACCTCCGGGGCACCGTACCGGGGTAATCCCGGGTGGGCCGATGGTCGCGTCGGGGCCATTGACAAATACCTGGCGCAACACGAAAGGGCATGGAGGATTGGAACTGTCGGATACGGTGACCCGATAATTGCCCTGTGGCAGGTTTTGGATGGTATAGGCTCCCGGAATGCCAAAAGCGCCGCCGGAAACGCCGCCGGTGCTCGTCCAAACGTAGTTAAACGGTGGTAATCCATTCAATGGTTGAATGGAAATCTGACCTTCGTTGGTGCCACAGGAAGCTACGTGATTGACGTTTAGCACTATGGAATCAATACTGTTGGTGGTTCTGATTAACACCGAATCGGTAGCCTGGCAGCCGGCCATATCGGTTACAGTTACCCGATAAACATCCAAATCACCTGCATTTTGGCCGGCACCGAGCAGTAGGCTGTCAGAGGTGCTGCCAGATTCCCATAACAGTTCATAGCCGCCTGCACCCCCCTGCGGAAGGGCGGTAACCCATTGCGTACTCTCTTTGCACAGCGAAAACGAATCTACCGGGGTAAAATTCAGTTGGGGCAGGGATAGTACCTGTATGTTCAACGGGGCCTCATCGCTACAGCCTTCCGTGGTGATAATTTTCGCATGAAAAGTAGTGGATTGACCGGGTTGAATTTCGGATTCGGCAATCCTATTGGAATCTACTGCAGGGCTGGAAGTGTGAAAACTCAGTGTTCCGCTTGTATAGCGGTTATCCTGTACGGCCACCTGCCCAAAATCCAGGGTGTTACCCAGACAGACTTCAACCGGTGCAATAGGCTGTAAATCAGGCGTTGGATTGATGACGACCGCTACTTCGCGGCGTACCACGGAAATACAGGGCGGCGCAAATTCCTCTACGTACAAATAATGAATTACGGGCTGTGGCGTCAGGTTGGGGGGTAGTACCGGCTGGATGCAGGGCTCAAAACCCACCACATCTTCCTGGCCGTCGGGAGAAGCATACCACAATAAAAATCCGCCGAAGCCGGCCTGGGCACAAACCTCGGCAAGTTCGCCCATGCACAGGGTATCGCCGAAGGCTGCAGGTGGTGGAAGCTGCAGGTCGTCATCACCGCCGTTGCAGTTTTCATCCAGTCCGTTACAGGCCACTTCGGTTGCGCCGGGGTGTATCTGGGCGGAAAGGTCGTTACAGTCGCCGGCAAGTTCCACAAATCCTGGGGGCGGAGCGGTGAGGCAACTTTGAAGGACTACATTTTCATTCCCGTAGCCGTCTCCGTCGCGATCTTCATAGTATTCAAAAAAGCCGGTACCTAAATCCTCAGAACCGTGAAAGACGATCTGGTCCAGTGCAATATCCCCCTGCGAACCGCCGCCTCCACTCGCCACAAACCGAAATTTGAGCACCGACTCCTCTTGAAAGGCGCCAAGCCCGATAAAGGCTTTCTGCCAGGTGGGGCCCTGGTTGCCATTTCTCTGCCACAGGGTCGTCCAGGAAAATCCTCCGTTGTCCGACACCTGGAATTGCAGGTTGGCGACGTTTGCCCCCCACATGTGGTAGTAAAAAGAAATATGGCAAGTATCGGTATTGAACTTGCGAAGCAACATACAGTTGGATTCCAGAATGGCTCTGCGGTTTTGGTTGCACTGGGTGCCGGACGTTTCTATATAGAGGTATTTGCCGGCACCATTGTAGCCTGAGAGCGGACCGGTGTTGGGCGTAGGCGTGGCATCCTGGAATACGGTCCAGTCAAAGTCATCTGCAGTAATATTTCTCCAGACGCCGGTGATGGGACAGGTAGCGCCGCAATTGGGCGTGCAGCTTTGCAGGTTATCGAAAGTTTCGATGACAGAGGGTTCCGGAGGGCGACAGCCAGTGCGCACTCTGGTTGGACAGCCGTTGCCTGAAAATCCACCACTGGGGCAAAATCGCCGTATATATATATCGTATTCCGTTTCCGGAAGGAAGTTGGCCAGGACGTATGGTGGACAAATTCCGGGAATTTCGACCTGTCCATCAGTACCTGCCAGAAAACCGGTACCCGGAATAAACCCCGGAGGACCATATTCGATGATGATATTGCTGCAATCGCCCTCGGGCGACCAACGAAGAGTAACATCGGCTCCATCCACGCTGAGAATCTCTTTCTCCGTCACAGGAAGACAGATGAGGGGTTCAAATACCAGTTCGATAAAATGGAGTACACCCATATCATTGGCTACATCATCGCAAATTTGAAGCGTCCAAATGCCGTTGGGATTGGTCAGGCTGTCATTGAAAGTGAGCAGGCTCTGTATGGGGAGGAAAGGTTGTTGGAGGAAGGGTGCCGTACCTTGAGCAATTGGCGTACATGCGCCGGCGCCAAGGGTAGCGAATTGAGTGCAGGTGGTGTCGGAAGGGTTGCCCAGGTGGTCTCCGCTGCCGCCGGCATCCTGAAGGAGGAGAGCGGTTCTACCCCCCGGCGAGATGAGGGCAATGCGCAAATCGCTCATCCAGGTGTGGGAAACGATAAGTCGCACCTCTTTGAGATAAACATCCACCCCGAGTGCGCTTCCGGGAGCATTGGTGACATTGATGCCAATCTCATCCGGCAAGAAAATATTGGGATTATTCTCAGGGCAGTTATTGTCAGAAAGTGCGATTTGAAGACGGCATACAGTGGGATTGGAAACCGTAATATCCTGGGCCTTGAGCACGGAAATGGCGCAAGACAAAACCATCAGCGATGTAAATATTTGGCGGATACTCATTCCAAATTCTTGATTGTGGTTGCGATATTTCAGAAAACCCATTCGCGTCAAGCTGCGACGGCTACCGGTTTTTTCTGACTCATCTGCCCAGGTTCGCCTGGATGCCCAAAAGTTGCCTCTCCTGAAAATTGAAGTTTTCTCCGACCCATTGTGGCCTGACAGTGTTGATAAGGGGGCTGGCGATTCGCTGTTTTACCGGCAAAAATAATGTCTTATTCCTATAAATTGTTGTATAAAGTTTAAAATTCTGCTTTTTAGAGTCAATTTCATGTCATTGCTGTTAAAATGGCATTTTTTCGAATCGCCGAGTACTTTCCTTTTACAGTGTCAAAAATAGCTCCAATTCGCTTACTTTTGTCCTAAAATCGCAAAACCTTGCCACTTCTCAAAACCATCTCAGGAATCCGGGGTACCATAGGCGGAAAACCGGGCGAAAATCTCACTCCCCAGGATATTGTAGAATGTACGGCCGCTTTCGGCTCCTGGCTGTTGCAAAATGGCAACCCACCGAAAATAGTAATCGGCAGGGATGGCCGCATTTCCGGGCTTATGGTCAGCCAATTGGCGACTCAAACGCTCCTGGCGCTTGGTATCGAAGTGATTGATCTGGGCTGGAGTACCACGCCCACCGTGGAAATGGCTGTACCGCGACACCAGGCCGGTGGGGGTATTATCTTTACCGCAAGTCATAACCCGGCAGAGTGGAATGCCCTCAAACTCTTGAACAAACACGGGGAGTTCATCTCCCGCGAGGACGGTGAGGCCTTTCTTGCTCTTCTCGCTGAGGGCCGGATTACTTACTCCGGAGTGATGGAATTAGGTAGTTGCCAAACCGACCCTCATGCCCTGGATGCCCATCTCGATGCTATCCTGGCCCTCCCGGAAATTCGGCTCGATGCCGTGCGCAACAGGAAATTCCGCATCGTCGTGGATGCGGTCAACTCCACAGGAGCACTGGCCGTTCCGGCCTTGCTGGACCGCATGGGCTGTGAGGTTGTTTTGCTGAATGGCGAAATTCACGGCCATTTTGAGCACAATCCGGAACCACTGCCGGAGCACCTGGGCGACCTTAGGGAAGCTGTGTTAAAGCATCGCGCAGATCTGGGCATCGCAGTGGACCCCGACGTGGACCGCCTTGCAATCGTCTGTGAGGACGGTAGCTTTTTTGGTGAGGAATATACGCTGGTGGCGGTTGCAGATTACATCCTTTCTCTGAAATCGGGCAATACGGTTTCTAATCTCTCCTCTTCGCGTGCGCTGCGCGACGTAACCCTGAAGCACGGCGGGCAATACTTTGCCGCGGCAGTGGGCGAAGTGAATGTGGTACACCTGATGAAATCTGTCAACGCGGTGATTGGTGGTGAAGGTAATGGTGGGATAATCGTCCCGGATTTACATTACGGAAGGGATGCGCTCGCCGGTATTGCGCTTTTCCTGAGCCATCTCGCGCTGGATGGCCGTCCGGTTTCAGTGATGCGCAAGGGTTATCCGGAATATTATATGGTTAAAGACAAAATCACCCTCACGCCAGATACAGATATGGATGGCTTGCTTGAAAAGCTCTACTCCCGGTTTCAACACGAACAATGCAATCGGGAGGACGGCCTGAAAATTGACTTCGCAGAAGGTTGGGTGCATTTGCGACGATCCAATACGGAGCCCATCATTCGCATCTATGCTGAGGCCGGCTCCCCGGAAAAAGCACAGGAGTTGGTGGAGGTGATGAAAAAGGCTATGTCATAGAGGTATACTGCTCTACCTGCCTGAAATTGGATAAAAATCAATGTAGGGTTTAAAAATTCCTGGCATTTTACCCTGAGAAAGCCTTTGAACAGGGCGTAATGCTTGTCGGCGAGGTGATGTCAGTATTCAGTCTCCAATCATACTTCATAATCACTGCGCCTGGAATAGGTTGAATGATTATAGCAAAGGTAGCCATATTCAATATACGACCCCTCCGGGGTTGCAGCTCCACTCAATATTTAATCTATCCATATATGACC
>CAYTNI010000141.1:0-7651 GCA_964439115.1 uncultured Saprospiraceae bacterium | reverse complement strand
AAAATAGTACAATGCGGGGAAATCCCTTCCAACGATTTTTTTATTTTTACAGCATTCATTCAGTGGCCGTTGACTTTTTAATATGCTATTCGACCGTTTTCACCGCATCCATAACTATTTGCGCATCTCTCTGACAGATGCCTGCAACTTCCGTTGTCATTATTGCATGCCGGAGGAAAACACCCCCTGTATGTCAAAGTCAAAATTGATGCAGCCCGATGAAATAGAGGCCATTTCAAAAATATTCGTCGGATTGGGCGTGCAAAAAATCCGTCTCACAGGGGGCGAGCCTCTTGCCAGAGCTGAGTTTGGTGATATTCTTCAGCGTTTGGCGCCGCTGCCCGTCGAGTTGACACTGACCACCAATGGGGCGCTGTTGCATCGGTTTTTCCCCTTGCTGAAAGACTGCGGTGTTAGTGCGCTCAACATCAGCATGGATTCGCTACAGGCAGAAAAGTTCAACCGCATTATTCAGCGAAGTCAATTTGACCAGGTTTGGACTAATTTATGGGCGGCTGTAGAAAAAGGGTTTTCCATTAAAATAAATGTCGTTGCCATGGCCGGCGTTAATGAGGATGAAATCCGGGATTTTATTCACCTTACCCGCGATTTTCCATTGCATGTTCGGTTCATTGAATTCATGCCCTTTACCGGCAACCAATGGGAGCAGGGCAAGGTGCTCACAGCAGCCCGGATGCTTGAATCGGTATGTCAGGAATTCGATATTGTAAAACTCAGGGACGAGCCCCATGCCACGGCAAGAAAATACAAAGTGGTGGGCTTTGAAGGAACTTTTGCCTTTATCACCACCATGACTGACCAGTTTTGCGGAACATGCAACCGGATGCGGCTTACCGCAGACGGTAAGATGAAAAACTGCCTTTTTGGTAAGGAAGAAATGGATATCCTGGGGGCATTTCGCAGAGGGGAATCTATTGAACCCATTATCCGCGAGTCTGTGTTGCGCAAACATGCTGCTTTGGGAGGGCAAATGCCAGCTGACCATCGCCAGGTGGATGCCAGCCAGCTCGAAAACCGTAGCATGATAAAAATCGGAGGATAACCTATGGGTATTTGGGATACTTCCTGGCCTTTACTCTTTGCACTTTTGCCCCTGACCGCATTCTTTTACGCATCGGTGGGTCATGGGGGCGCCAGCAGTTATCTAATGCTACTGACCTTATTTAATTTTGCTCCGGATCAGACCCGTCTGACCGCCTTAATGCTCAATATAGCGGTATCTTTCTTCGCTTACCTGTCGTATCGGGGCACTTGCACCTTTCCCTGGCGGCTTTTCTTTTCCCTGGTGATATTTTCTATTCCGGCAGCCTTCATCGGAGGTACGATAGATATTGACCCGGCTTGGTATAAACGAATGTTGGGGCTGGTACTTCTGTTTCCCGTCCTTCGATTTTCTGGTTTTTTTCCGATGGCAGCGAAGCAACACATACCTCAACATATCTGGATGCCTCCTGTGTTGGGATTAGCCATTGGGTTCGTTTCCGGCTTGATTGGTATTGGAGGCGGCATCATTCTTTCGCCGGTGCTGTTGTTACTGGGTTGGGCTAATATGCGTGAAACAGCCGCATTAAGTGCCCTCTTCATACTGGTGAATTCCATCAGTGGGCTTTTGGGGGCAAATCCCTTCCAGACTGCGATAGAACCCCCGCTCCTTGCACTGATGCCACTAACCATTCTGGCGGGCGCCATGGGCGGATGGTTCGGTGCCAGAAAGTTCAATGTACAAACAGTGCGGTATATTCTTACTTCAGTTTTGGCTTTTGCCGCTTTCAAACTCATCTTTACCTAAGTTATTATGGATACACCCACCATACACATCAAAGCGTTCGGCATGGTGGCCGAAAAAATTGGCAGCGCCGAGCTGAGTCTCGAAAAGGATGCCTCTGATACCCGGCAAATTCTAGAGTGGCTCTTTAGCCGGTATCCGGAACTGAATGATGTGAAATTCGCCATCGCCGTGGATCGCAAAATTGCACACGACAATACGCCGGTCTTTCCGCATAGTGAAATTGCCTTGTTGCCGCCATTTTCCGGAGGTTAAATCGCCTTGTAATGTCCAGATTTGACCGCCAACTAATTCTGCCCGGATTCGGGGCAACCGGCCAGGAAAGGCTTTCCCAATCGAGGGTGCTGGTTGTGGGTGCCGGTGGCCTGGGTTGTCCGGCCTTGTTGTATCTGGCAGCTGCCGGAGTGGGTGTAATCGGCATTGTGGATGGAGACACCGTGGCGTACTCCAATCTCAACCGACAGGTACTTTTCGGCGTAGGCGATGTGGGCAGACACAAGGCAACCGTCGCTGCTGAACGTTTGGAGCATCAATACCCCGATATTAAGGTTGAAAAATGGCTTACTTTCCTTAGCGCCGAAAATGCCCTTGACATAATTAGCCGCTATGACCTCATCGTAGATGGTTCCGACAATTTTCCTACGCGCTACCTGGTCAATGATGCCTGTATGTTGTTAAAAAAACCTCTGGTTCTGGGTGCGGTATATCAGTATGAGGGTCAGGTGGCCGTTTTTCACGCCGGCAGCAGCCCAGTGAGTTACCGCGACTTATACCCGGTGCCGCCGAGAGGCCGCGAAGTGCCCAACTGCAATGAAGCCGGTGTACTCGGCGTACTGCCGGGAATAGTGGGCACCATGCAGGCCGCCGAGGCTATAAAACTGCTTTCGGGAATCGGGCAATTATCGGTTAATCGGGTTTGGTTGTTCAATATGCGTACTTCCGACTGGTACCCTGTGGAAATAACACCGCACCCGGATGCACAAGCCATGCACCCACCCAACGAAACAGCCTTTAAGAACTTGCACTACGATGGTGCTTGTAGCAAGGCCGAAAGCATTCCCTGGGAAGCCGCCCTAACCCGACTGGCAGAAAATCCACAGGCACTGGTAGTAGATATTCGCGAGCAAGAGGAATTCCCAAACTGGAATGACCCGCGTTGCCTCCGCATTCCAATGAGTCTCCTTCAACAAAATCCGGATATGCTGGATTCTGATAGGGAACTTTTGTTCTGCTGCCGCTCCGGCGTGCGAAGTATTCATCTGGCCAGAGCCTTCGAGGTACGTCCTCGAACCGCTCAGGTCTTTTCAATAGAAGGCGGCTTTTTACACCCCGATTCACCCCTAAACCGGCATACGACTGACTATGGCACATGACAATATTTTCTTGCTCGGACCTATCCCTGCTGAGCTCGTAGCCCAAGAGATTGCCCTGCTTGCCAGGCATCACCACATTGGTGCCCACTCTATTTTTCTCGGCCAGGTACGGGCCGATTTACATCAGGGACAACCTGTCACAGCCATTCGCTACACCGCCTACGAGACCATGGCCAACGAAAAGGCCATGGAAATATGCCACGAACTCTCCGAAAAGTTTACCCTCGAAGAAATCCGGATATGGCATAGCCTGGGCGATGTGAAAGCTGGAGAAATCAGCCTTTTTGTCCTTGTGGCCGCACGCCATCGCCACGCAGCACTGGACGCCTGTAGCGAGGCGGTTGAGCGTCTGAAAAAGGAACTTCCGGTATGGGGCCAGGAATTACATGCGGATAACTTTAGCCTTTGGAAAGAAAACAACTGACATGGTCAATATCACCCATAAATCAGCCACTTTGCGCACCGCTATTGCCCAGGCACTGGTGCGCGTTGGTCAGGCGGAAACCATCCAAATCATACGCGAACGACGCGTTCCTAAAGGGGATGTTTTTGAAATGGCCAAAGCTGCCGGCCTGTTTGCCGCAAAACGCACCAGCGATATGATTCCGGACTGCCACCCTCTACCCGTCGAATATGCCGCCTTTCGCTTTGAGTTAGAAAATGATTATATTCGCATCGAAGCAGAGATTCACACCATATATAAAACGGGCGTAGAAGTGGAAGCCATGCACGCCGCTTCCGTCGCCGCACTTACCATGTACGATATGCTCAAACCCTTAGACAAAGGCGTGACCATTGAGCAAATAAAATTACTGAAGAAAACAGGTGGAAAATCAGATTTTGGCGTTTGATAGTTTGGTAAATCCTGGAAGTTATGTCTAAACTGATTATAAAAAACGGAAAAACAGAGCTCCGACTGCACAAAAGCACCGCCTTAGTGGGTTTGAAAACCTCCGGCGAAGCCGCAGAAAAGCCTTTCGTAGCAGAAGAAGTGCACAAAAATCTCGGCGGTTTTTCCATTGTGGCGCTCAAACAAAATGAGGGCGAAACGGCAGATGCCAAATTAGACGAAGTCCGACAGCTCGAAGATGTGGATACCGGAGCTCATGTATATTACACAGAAGGGAGTAACCGCCCACTCATTGCCACCGGTGAAATTTTCATCACTTTCCAACCCGATGTCAGCGTCGGAGAGCAAAACATTGTGCTGGAAGAGCTTCATCTTGAACTTGTCGAGCGGCGAACCCCTGATCGCATCGTCGCGCGGGTAACCAGCAAATCGCCCAACCCGTTCAAAGTGGCTGCTGCACTCCGGGATATCTCGCTTGTCAAAAATGTAGAAGCCGATCTGGATACTGTTTTGGATGAATACGCACTTGCCATGCCTGCCGACCACCTCTTGCGGCATCAATGGCATTTAAACAATTCCGGGGCGGTTCCGGATACTTCCTACGCACTCCGAAAGGGCGCTGATGCAAAGGTAGTTGATGCCTGGCGCCGACTCGACAGCCTGGGGAACCCTCAAATAGTCATTGCAGTAATTGATAATGGGTTTGACCTGACCCACCCGGATTTAAAGGACAAAGTTGTTAAACCTTTTGATCTCTGGAGCCAATCTAACCGGGTACTTCAGGGAGACGCCCGTTATGCGCATGGCACACCCTGTGCGGGTATTGCGCTGGCAGCAGCCAACGGCAGCGGCATGGTCGGTGTAGCACCACTGGCACGGTTCATGCCCGTAAGCGGCACCTCCTACTCGGTGCGATCTACCGAGCAAATGTTTGACTACTGCATTCAGCAGGGCGCCGATGTCATCTCCTGTAGTTGGGGCGCTACCGACGCAGCTTTCGCACTCGGGGCGGAAAAAGAAAATGCCATATCTAAGGCTGCCCGCCTGGGTCGTAACGGTAAAGGATGCGTGATCTTGTTTGCGGTTGGTAATGAAGACCTGGATTACGTCAGTTTTTATGCCGCACACCCCGATGTCATCGCGGTAGCCGCCAGTACCAGCCGGGATGAACACGCCCGTTATTCAAACCGCGGCCGTCACGTTACCGTATGTGCCCCTTCAAACGGGGATTGGCCCGTCATCAGCACCCGTGCATGGTGGGATCCCGGTGCTGTCGGCGAGGTCGGTGCATACAAATTCTGGCGGGATGGTATTTCCCGCGGAGAATACTACAAGCATTTCGGTGGCACCTCCGCAGCTACACCTCTGGTGGCCGGAATCTGCGCTCTGATGCTATCGGCAAATCCGGACCTTACCGCAAGGGCCGTAAAGGAAATCCTCCAGCAAACGGCCGATAAGATTGGTTCTCCATCCGACTATATCAACGGCCATTCTGTGCGCTACGGTTATGGCCGCGTTAATGCAGACCGCGCCGTCGCCGAAGCGCTGCGCCGGCGTCAGACTGCCGCCCCTGTAACCTCAACCCTAGCAGCTTCCAATACCGGGACTCCTCCATCATCTACAAGCACAAAAGGTCTTTTTCGCTTCGATGTGCGTGCCCAACCCGCAGATGGCTGGAGTGTGCAAATAGGTGTTTTCTATGATTATGGCAATGTCCTGCAACAGGCAGAGCGCATGAAAAGCAGGTTTGGACAGCCTGCCATCGTACATATTAGTCAGGTACAGGGCAAAACAGCATACAGGGTTTGTATAGGAGAATTCAAAACAGCGGAAGAAGCAAAAGCGCTCCAGCAGCGCATGGCAACGGCCGGCATAACCGGATTCGCTAAAAATCTCAGGGATTTGACCTAATCTCCGTACTTTTGCGCCCCCTCGTCCGGCAATTTTCCTCCAATGAACATCACGAACAAATACATCTGCATCCACGGCCATTTTTATCAGCCACCTCGAGAAAATGCATGGCTCGATATCGTGGAAATGCAGGATTCCGCAGCGCCTTTCCACGACTGGAACGCACGAATTAACTTTGAATGTTACGCTCCTAACGCCGCTGCAAGGATTCTCGACGCCGACAATAAAATTTCCCGCATCACCAATAATTATAGCCGCATCAGCTTTAATTTCGGCCCAACCCTGCTCTCCTGGCTCGAGCAAGCCGATCCGGAAACCTACAACGCCATCCTGGAAGCCGATAAAATCAGTCAAGGCCGTTTTGGCGGCCACGGCTCCGCTATCGCGCAGGTGCACAGCCACATCATCATGCCTCTGGCCAGTCGCCGCGACAAAATCACCCAGGTGCGCTGGGGAATTACCGACTTCGAGTATCGCTTCGGCAGAAAACCCGAGGGCATGTGGCTCGCAGAAACTGCCGCCGATACCGAAACGCTGGAAGTGCTGGCTGAGGAAGGTATTCTTTTTACGATCCTTGCGCCACGACAGGTAAAAGCCGTCAGGGCAATCGGTCAACCAGACTGGCAGCAGGCTCACGAGGGCAACCTCGATACCCGTAGGCCATATCGTTGTGCTCTGCCCTCCGGACGGAGCATTTCCCTCTTTTTCTACGACGGGGAGCTTTCTCAAAGTGTGGCTTTCAAAGGATTGCTCAACAACGGCAAGCATTTTGCCGCTTCGCTCGCTGGAGCGCTCAGTCAAAATGACCAGCCTCAACTGGTACACATCGCTACGGATGGAGAAAGTTATGGCCACCACCACCGCTATGGCGAGATGGCGCTGGCCGATTGCCTTCACACCATCGAAGAGCGCCAAATGGCCCGAATTACCAATTACGGCCAGTTTTTGGAGCTTTTCCCGCCACAATGGGAAGCCCAAATTCACGAAAACAGCTCCTGGAGTTGCGTGCATGGCGTGGAGCGGTGGCGATCCAATTGCGGATGTAATAGCGGTGGCCATCTAGGGTGGACGCAAGCCTGGCGGGAACCCCTACGCCATGCCCTAAACTGGCTCAGAGATGAACTTGCAGACATCTACGAGCGCCATGCCCGGAAATTACTCCGCGACCCGTGGGAGGCCCGCAATGGATACATTGCCGTTTTGCTCCGTCGCAATGAGCACAGTGTAGCCGAGTTTATCCAAAAATTCGCCGGCGCACCCATAGAAGCCACTGATAAAATCCGGCTCATGCGACTGATGGAAATTCAGCGCAATGCCCTCCTTATGTTTACCTCCTGTGGCTGGTTCTTTGATGAAATTTCCGGTATAGAAACCAATCAGATTCTCCAGTACGCCGACAGAGCTATGTACTACGCTGCCCAAGTTGGAGACAATGCCAATCTCAGAGAAAAATTTGTGGCCATGCTGGCCGGAGCTCCCAGCAATAAATATCAAAATGGCGCGGTCAGTTATATACAACATATTGAACCCGCCAGGGTCAATTTACAAAGGGTGGGTATGCACTTTGCCGCCGCTTCACTCTTTGAGGCATTCCCCGAACAGATAGAATTGTTCAATTACATTGCGCTAAACAACGACTTTGAACGCCTGGAAGGTGGGGCACTACGCCTTGCCATTGGCAGAATAGTAGTCAAATCCAAAGTTACCTAC
>CAYTNI010000140.1:2538-7654 GCA_964439115.1 uncultured Saprospiraceae bacterium | reverse complement strand
GGATACGACACGAAGTGCCCGAGCCCCTGTCGCGCTCGAAGTGCGAGTTAAGGTTATTATTCATGGTTGAGATGTTGCTGTGATTATGCATTTGTTGTCGCGATTTTTAAAAAGAGAAGCTGAGTACTTCTGACGAGGTCAGGGTACTCAGCACTCAATATGACAAATCATTACCTCTTTGAGATTTTGGTGAAACCAATGCGAGGGTACGACAACCATTTGGTTGAAGTCGGCATTTATCGTGCAAGAGCTTGAGAGCATCGGCCTTTTGGGGAGCGCCGTCTGATTGCAGGCGGGGAGCTGGAAGAAAGGCGATACGGCAGTTGCAGGATAGTGTGCCCTTGAATTACCAGTTACAGAATGATATTCTGATGTATTGGGATCACCAATGATTAAAGTAAGCCTGTCATGGTGGGCGTTAAACCCGTTGGCATTGCACAAGTTGTTTACATTGATGGAGGCAGAGTGCTGAGCTATGCCTTTTCCGGATGGACTAAAGCTACCGGAAACACCGAAGCCGGCAACGCTGGCTGAAAGAATCAGGGCAATTACCGGCAATGCGGAAACAACGTTTTTTAACTTCAGGCAGATGCCAAAATCATGAGTGCCGAGGGGATGATACCTTGGCCGCAGCGGGGAGGGTGGGCTGGAGACCCAACCATCGCTCTTGTTGAGCGCTGCTGCGAGTTGGCTTAAAAAAGGTAAGAATCTGTTCATATAGTTGCATTTTACGAATTGAAAATTTCAACGAGGTTTTTTGGGTTATGGCATTTTTGGCATAGGCTATTTAACGATTTAAGAGGTGTTTTGCTTGAAAAAAAGTAGAAATAGCGATGGGGCAAAGGTATCCTTGCGCAAAGAGGGAACAAAGGGGTAAAGGCAATTTTACACTAAAGTGTAATCCGGGTTATACAATACGTTCTCTAATGGCTTTAGCGACTGCCTCTTTACCGTTATTTACTTTAAGCTTGCCGTAGATATTGCGCAAATTTTTCTTAACGCCATCTTCGGAGAGAAACACCATTGGTGCAATGAGTTTGATGGGAATACCGTCCACGAGATTTTTGAGGATACTTCTTTCCCGGTCAGAGAGCTGGAAGGAGGAATTGTTGTGGAATCCCTGCACGTAGTCAACCAGCATACGGGTCATGGAGGGAGAGATAGGAGCTCCTCCTGCGACTATTTCCTCGATGGCCTCGAGCAATCGGTGTGGGGGGGCATTTTCCAGCAAATATCCTTTTGCACCTACCCTGAGGGCGCCAAGCAGGTGTTCTTCTTTATCAAAAGAGGAGTACCACAGCATTTGCATTTCCGGGCATGCCTGGTGAAGTTGCCGTGTGGTTTCATACCCGGAAAATCCAGGCTGAGATACCTGAATGATTCCTACGTGCGGTTGGGTATGCCGGGCTGCCTCCACTGCGCGTGGTACGAGCAGGTACCTACCTTCAATTTCAAAGGCAGGATATGCCCCCATGAAGGACTGAAGAAATTCGACCTTCCCGGCATCATCTCCAACAATCAAAATCCTGATAGGCTCCATAATCGTATCACAAAGAAAGACACTTTGGTGTAATTTTCCTAAAAAAACTACTGCGAACTGAATTATTCCACCCACCGGCGGGGAGATTTCTTTTTCGTTGTTCTATCGTAGTCTTTTTAGGACTCAACGACGGAAATTCCTCAACCTACAAAATAATCCTACTTTTGCAGCGTCTTTGAAAGAAATCCACCAAGACCATGTCCGTATCCGTACAGCATCTGACGAAATTGTATGGCGAGCAATTTGCCGTAAGTGATTTGAGTTTTGAAGCCCGCAAGGGACAGGTACTGGGTTTTCTGGGGCCGAACGGAGCCGGGAAGTCCACCACTATGAAGGTCATCACCGGTTTTGTGCCGGCCAGTTCCGGGCGGGCTGAGGTTTGTGGCTTTGATGTAGTAAGGCAGCCTATGGAAGCCCGTCGTTGTGTGGGGTATTTGCCGGAGCACAACCCGCTCTACAAGGAGATGTATGTGCGGGAGTACCTTCAGTTTTGCGGGCGCCTGTACCGGCTGCCGGGATTAAAGCAGCGCATTGAAGCGCTGATTGAAACCACCGGTCTGGGCGGGGAAAGCCACAAGGTTATCGGCCAGCTTTCCAAGGGTTACCGCCAGCGCGTCGGCCTTGCCCAGGCGTTGCTGCACGACCCTGAGGTGCTTATCCTCGATGAACCTACCACCGGGCTGGATCCGAACCAGCTTGAAGAGGTACGCGCACTTATCCGGCAACTCGGCCGTCAGAAAACCGTCATCCTTTCCACGCATATCATGCAGGAAGTACAGGCGGTATGCGACCGGGTTATCATCATTCATCAGGGCAGGCTCGTAGCGGATGACCCCATCGGGCAACTGCAGGAACGCCTCCGCGCAGAGTCGGTAGTCACTGTGGAGTTTCAACAAGCGGTGCAAAACAAGGCACTAGCGGCCATTCCCGGAGTGGTGAAGGTACGCACCCTGGGAGAAAGACGCTTCCAGCTCATCGCGGAAGCGGAGGTAGATATCCGGCCGCAGGTATCGGAATTTGCCCGGCAACAAGGCCTTTCCCTGCTGGAAATTCACCGTGAACAGGCAGGTGTAGAGGAAATATTCCGAACGCTAACCCGATCTTAAGCGCATGTACAAAATAATCATGGCCATCCTGCTGACCACTACTCATCCCGTGCTTGAGGCGCAGGTTGACTCCGTCTGGGTATCCAAGCAATTCAAATTTCACGATGGGGTTTACGCGCACTTCGAAGATTTCCAGCGGAACCGCCCACGTTGGAGCTGGGACAGCTTGGAGGTAGAAGCGGTGACCAACCCGCAAACCTTTCTCACTCAGGTGGCCCATATCCGGCATGCCGGAGGCGGGGAGATTGCCCTTGACAGTATCTGGGGTGTCGCCATCGGCGGTATAGCCTATATACGTCTGCCGAAAGGCGCAACCCAAAAAACCCTTGCTGCTTTCGCCGGTCTTAGGGTTGCCGGTTTGCTTTGTTATTACAACTACGAAACTACTGAAGCCGATACGGTAGAGATCCAGGCCTTCAATCCCGTAACCGGAGTGCCCTTCCGAAAGGGCAAGGTCAAACGCACGCAAACTGTTTTACACGAGTATATGTTGCATTTCCGCCATGGCCAGACGGCACCGCTGTCCCGCGAACACCTCAGTGCCTGGACTGCGGATGATTATCGCCTTTCCGAGGCCATCGCCGCGCTGCCCGACGATGAATCACTTCAGGAAAAACTCTTCAAGGGATTGTTGATTTATGTGGACCGCAATCCCGTATATACTTTAAAGTAATACTTATGTGGACGATATTTTCCAGGGAGGTCAGCGGTTTCTTCAGCGCTTTGATTGGATACATGGTAGTTGGGCTGTTTCTGCTGGTGATGGGCCTTATCCTTTTCGTCTGGCCGCAAACCAGTCTGCTCGATGGCAATTACGCCATGCTGGATCAGCTTTTTGATATTGCACCGATGATTTTCACATTTCTGATGCCGGCCATTACGATGCGCTCCTTTGCAGAAGAATACCAAAGCGGGGCGATTGAGCTACTTGCCACCAGACCACTCAGGGCTACTGACATTATACTGGGCAAGTTTCTGGCTGCTGTAGCGCTGGCCACTTTGGCGCTGGCGCCCACTTTGCTGTACTATATTACGGTTTATCAGCTTGGAGCGCCCAAGGGCAATCTCGATGCAGGGGCGGTTGCGGGCTCTTACCTGGGGCTTGTGCTACTTGCGGCGGCCTTTTCGGCTATTGGCATTTTTGCATCGGCCTTGCAGAACAATCAAATAACGGCCTTTCTGATTGCCGCTTTCCTTTGCTTTCTGCTCCACTGGGGATTTGACCTGTTCAGCAGTCTCCCTGTGTTCAGTGGCCGGGGCGATGCCGTTATACAGTCCATAGGCATGCAGTCGCACTATCAGTCTATAAGTCGTGGTGTGGTGGACAGCCGCGATGTGGTTTATTTTCTTTCGGTGATTGTTTTTTTTCTATCCGCGACCGGCACCACGCTAAAAATGAGGCGATAAAACCATCAGGAGAACAGCATGAAAGTACGCAGTAAAGTTTCAGGTTCAGGTAATGAAAAATGGCAGCGGCTGATCAATATGGCCTTGTTGCTCGTGGTATTGATATTTGTCAATATCTTGGCGAATGCCCGTTTTGGTGATACCGCCTTATACGGCCATGTGGATTTGACTGAGGATAAGCGATTCACCCTGACGCAAGGCACCAGGGAGTTGCTTGGGGAGGTGGACGAGGTAGTATTTGTGCGGGGGCTGCTCGACGGGGAATTTCCGGCCGGCTTCCGCCGCTTGCAGGACGCTTCCAGAGAGATGCTGGCGAAATTCAGGAGGGAGAACCGATTTGTAGAATACGAGTTTGAAGATCCTTCTGCGGGCAGTACAGAAGCCGTCAACAACCGGCGCAAGCAACTTGCCGAGGAAGGTATTCGCCCCATCAACCTGCGCCTCAAGGACAAGCAGGGCACCGCGGAGCGCATCATTTACCCGCATGCGGTTTTTTACTACAAGGGGCGCAATATCGCGGTAAATCTTTTGGAAAATGAAGTGCCCGGCGTGCCCCCGGAAGTTATTCTCAACAATTCCATAGGCCTGCTGGAGTATAAATTTGCCAATGCCATCCAAAAGCTGCGCATTACGGCCAAACCCATCATCGTATTCAGCACCGGCCATGGAGAGCTCGAACCGCTGGAAACTGCCGATCTGGAAACTGCCCTGCGGCCGTATTACGATACCGGGCGGCTGAACCTCGACAGCATGTCGCACATCCCAAGTGAAGTGTCTGCGCTGATTGTGGCCAAGCCCAGATTCTCTTTTTCGGAAAAGACCAAGTTTAAGATTGACCAGTACGTCATGCAGGGAGGGAAGGTGCTTTGGATGGTAGATGCGCTTAGAGTAGATATGGACAGTCTGCGCACCCGCGACCGATACTTAGCCACGGAGTACACCCTGAATCTCGATGATTTGCTATTTCGCTACGGGGTACGGCTGAAGCAAAATCTGGTATTGGATTTCCAGAGTACCGGCATACAGTTGGTCACCGGAATGGTGGGCAACGCGCCGCAATTTG
>CAYTNI010000140.1:0-2438 GCA_964439115.1 uncultured Saprospiraceae bacterium | reverse complement strand
CAGAGTACCGGCATACAGTTGGTCACCGGAATGGTGGGCAACGCGCCGCAATTTGATTATTTCCGATACCCTTATCACGTGGTAGCATTGCCGCGTTCCAACCATCCGATTGTCAAGAGCCTTAACGGCGTCAATTTATTGTATGCGGGCAGCCTGGATACCGTGAAGACCAAAACGGCACTGGACAAGACGATTTTGCTGGAATCCTCGCGGCGTTCCCGGCTGCAATTTGCGCCGGTGGTGATGGACTTTGAGTTTTTACGCTATGATTTGGACTCCACTAAGTTCAACAAGCCTTTTCAGCCGATGGCGGTATTGCTGCAAGGGAAGTTTCCTTCCTTGTATGAAAATCGCGTTTCGGAAGATATGCTCGGCATGCTGCAACAAATCGGAAAGCCATACCGAACTGAGAGTGAGCCGACGCGGATGATTGTGGTTGCCGACGGCGATGTGGCGAAAAACAAAATCAACGTGCAGCAGCAGTCCTACAGCCCGCTGGGATTTAACGAGGTGGACCGATATTTATTTGCCAACAAGGACTTTGTAATCAATGCCATAGAATACCTGCTGGACGAGCAGGGCGTAGCTGAGGCACGGGGACGTGAAGTGCGCCTTCGCATGTTGGACTCGGTGCGGGCACAGGATGAAAAAATCCAATGGCAGCTTTTCAACATTGTGCTTCCGCTGGGATTGCTGGCCGGTTTTGGCGGAATTTTCCAATATTGGCGCAGGCGGCGCTACCAGCGATGAAAAAAACTTTGTATTTTTGCTTTGTCATCTTTAAAAAACTATGAAGACAACTTCCATTTTTTCTATCCTGATGTTATTCCTGGCGCTGACTTTCAGTGCCTGCGGCGGCTCACACAGTCATGGTGACGGCAACACTAAAAATGCAGTGGAGACTACAGAAACGGTAGATCAATCTGGTCCTGAATACACCTCGGCTTATATTTGCCCGATGCATTGCACCGGCAGTGGCAGCGATAAGCCGGGCACCTGCCCTGTCTGCGGCATGGATTATGTAGTGAATGAAGGCGATAGCCATGACCACAGCCATGAGGGTCACGACCACTCCCATTAACAGGAAAGTACACAAAATTTAATTTTCCCGCTCTACGGAATATTCGTACCTTTGCGCCCGCAAATAAAAAGGCGCTATGCTGAATATTCGAAACATTGCCATCATCGCCCACGTAGATCACGGCAAAACTACCCTCGTGGACAAGATGCTTCTGGCAGGTCAACTTTTCAAAGACCATGAAACCCCGGGAGAACTTCTTCTCGACAACAATGACCTGGAACGCGAACGCGGTATCACGATCCTGGCCAAAAATGTCGCCATAACCTACAAAGGTTTCAAAATCAACATCATAGACACGCCGGGCCACGCCGATTTTGGCGGTGAAGTGGAGCGTGTGCTCAATATGGCCGATGGCGTATTGTTGCTGGTGGATGCCTTTGAGGGGCCTATGCCTCAAACCCGCTTTGTATTGCAAAAAGCCATAGAGATGGGTCTCAAGCCCATTGTGGTTATTAATAAAGTGGACAAGCCCAACTGTACGCCCGACGAAGCCCATGAAGCGGTGTTTGACCTCATGTTCAGTCTCGGCGCTACGGAACATCAATTAGACTTTCCGGTCATCTTCGGGTCAGCCAAGCAGAATCGGATGGGGCATGACTGGCGCAATCCCGGTGGCGACATCACTCCGCTGCTGGACACCATTGTAGAGCATATTCCGCCGCCCATTGTCGGAGAAGGCACTACACAGATGCTTATTACCTCTTTGGATTATTCCAACTACATAGGCCGTATTGCCATTGGCCGTCTTTACCGGGGTAGTCTTCGGGAAGGGCAAATGGTGGCGCTGATTAAAAAAGGTGGCGAGGTAGTCAAGAGTAAAATCCGGGGGCTATTTGTATTTGAGGGCTTTGAAAAAGTAAAAGCCGAACGCGTCGAAGCCGGGGAAATTTGTGCCTTGGTTGGTGTGGACGGTTTCGAGATTGGCGACACCATCGCGGATCCTGACAATCCCGAGGGCATGACGCGCATTGCCGTGGATGAACCGACCATATCCATGGTATTCACCATCAATGATTCGCCATTTTTTGGGAAAGAGGGCAAATTCGTCACTTCCAGGCACCTCAAGGAGCGCCTCGAGCGGGAACTTGAAAAGAATCTCGCCTTGCGCATACAACCCACGGCACAGGCGGAAACATTTGTTGTTTACGGCCGCGGTGTGCTTCACCTTTCGGTGCTGATTGAAACCATGCGCAGGGAGGGTTATGAGCTTCAGATTGGTCAACCCCAGGTTATCCTCAAGGAAGTGGATGGGGAAACCCACGAACCGATTGAAGAAATGACCATAGACCTGCCGGAAACTGCGGCAGGTACGGCCATTGATATGGTGACACGCCGCCGGGGTATTCTCCTGAGTATG
>CAYTNI010000139.1:0-7715 GCA_964439115.1 uncultured Saprospiraceae bacterium | reverse complement strand
CGCCACGATGGCGTGGTATTCGACTTGAATGGCCCGCTGGCCTTCACTACCGACAGTTTTGTGATTTCCCCGGTATTCTTTCCGGGAGGTAACATCGGTGAGCTGGCAGTGAATGGCACCGTGAATGACATTGCCATGTGCGGAGCGGTGCCAAAATACCTTTCCCTTAGCTTCATTCTCGAAGAAGGGCTTCCCATGGATGAATTCTGGGAAATCCTGGTATCCGTCAGGTCGGCCTGCGAACAGGCAAACGTACAGGTGGTAACCGGTGATACCAAAGTAGTTGAACGCGGCAAGGGAGACAAGATTTTCATCAATACCACCGGAATCGGACAGGTACACCCCCAGGCAAAAATTGGCAGACAGTTCATTCAACCCGGAGATAAGATCATCGTCAGCGGTCATATTGCTACGCATGGGGTGGCCATCCTTTCCGTCCGCGAAGGACTTCAGTTTGAAACCACCATCGAAAGTGATACCACCCATCTCAATCATGCTGTCAAAGCCATGCTGGATGCCCACGGCGCTGACATCAAGCTCCTCCGGGATCCCACCAGAGGCGGTGTGGCCACCGTCCTGAATGAAATTGCCAGGGATACACGCCTGGGGGTCGATATTCATGAAAAACAGGTTGCGGTGCGCGAAGAAGTAGCCGCTGCCTGTGAAATGCTGGGCTTAGACCCCCTTTACGTGGCTAACGAAGGGGTCTTCCTCGCTGTCGTGGCACCTCATGCTGCAGAGTCCATACTCGAAACACTCAGCGACCACGCGCCCAATGGCCGGGCAAATATCATAGGCACTATCGGCGAAGACCATGCCCGACAGGTAGTCTTACACAGCAGGATTGGCGGCAAACGGGTAGTAAACATGCTGCTCGGAGAACAATTGCCCAGAATTTGTTAAATCCATTAATAAAAGGGATATTACAGCCCCCAATTCGAAATTTCACCACATGCAAAAAGTCGAACTTCAAATCATGGCCATCGCCAACAACGAACAGCAACCGCAAAGCTTTGTCTTAATCCTCAAGGAGCTGGCAGGGAAACGCAGACTGCCGGTAATCATCGGTTCCAATGAAGCACAAGCCATCGCGCTGGCCATTGAACAAATAGCTCCCGGTCGGCCAATGACTCACGACCTGCTTAAAAACACCATGGAAGCTTCCGGCGCCACCCTCAGGGAAATTGCCATTACCGACCTGACGGACGGTATCTTCTTTGCCACCATGTCATGGGAGCTTACTGACGGAAGAACCATTGAAGTAGATGCCCGCACCTCCGATGCGGTAGCCCTTGCTGTTCGATTCAATTGCAGAATTTTTGTCAATAGCTTTATCCTCGATGAGGCCGGTATCCAGGTGGAGGGAGAACCCAAACCCTCTGAAAAACCCACCGATATTTCAGAAATGACCGCCCAGATGCTTCAGGAAGAACTCGACGAAGCGCTGGCAAAAGAAGATTATGAAAAAGCCGCCACTATCCGGGATGAACTTAAACGCAGAACGCAACAACAATAATCCGCTATGTTCCAACCATCCACCTATGCCAACCGACGCCGAAAGCTCGTTTCACAAATGACAGGCAAGGGGCTAGTCCTGCTTCCCGGTAATGAGGAAGCCCCCCTGAATTATACCGCCAATGTCTATCCCTTCCGCCAGGACAGCAACTTTCTCTACTTTATCGGCCTGGACCAGCCTCATCTTTGTGCCCTCATTGACCTGGATGAAGGTACCACCACCCTGTTTGGGGATAATCCGGATATCGAGGACGTGGTTTGGGAGGGCCCCAAGCCTGATATGGCCTACCTGGCCGGACTTGCCGCTATTGAACACACTGCCTCCTACTCATCGCTCGCTGCAAAACTTCAGGAAGCCCAAAATAAAGGCCGGCAAATCCACTTTACTCCTCCCTACCGGGGAGAAAGCAAAATTCAGCTCCACCAATGGCTCGGCATCGCTCTTGACAATCTCAGGGCAGCCGCATCAGAACCACTCATTCGGGCCATTGTAGCGCTGCGCTCCTATAAAGACAAGGAAGAAATCGCAGAGATGGAACTGGCTCTGACTATCACCCGCGATATGCACGTTGCCGCCATGCAGCAAGCCAGGCCGGGCATGTACGAATCTGACCTTGCTGGAATGGTGGAAGGTATTGCCCTCGCCAAGGGTGCGGGCCCCGCTTATGGCACCATTCTCTCCATCAACGGCCAAACCCTCCACAATCCCTACCATGGAAATATCCTCGAACCCGGACGACTCGTGCTGTGCGACTTTGGCGCCGAGACCAGAAGTCGCTATGCCGGGGATATTACACGTACTTTTCCCGTTAATCAGGTTTTCACACCTATGCAACGGGATATTTACCAGTTAGTACTCGAAGCCGAAATGAAAAGTATTGAGGCCTGTAAACCTGGGATTCGCTATGCCGAGGTTCACCTGCTGGCGGCAAAAGTAATTGCTGAAGGCCTGAAATCACTTGGCCTGATGAAAGGTACCCCCGAAGACGCAGTTGAAGAAGGAGCCCACGCGATGTTCTTCCCCCACGGCCTGGGTCACATGATTGGCCTTGACGTGCACGATATGGAAAATCTCGGCGAACAATACGTGGGATATGGCGATCTTCAGCGCAGCACACAGTTTGGCACCAAGTATCTCCGGCTTGCCCGTGCACTCGAGCCAGGGTTCGTATTTACTGTTGAACCCGGCATCTACTTCATTCCGGAATTGTTTGACCAGTGGCACAGCCAGGGAAAATTCTCAGGATTCATTGCTTATGAAAAGCTCGATGCCTATCGCAATTTCGGTGGTATCCGGATAGAGGATAATGTCTTGATTACAAGTTCAGGGCATCGCATCCTGGGGCCGCCCATTCCCAAGACGGTTGAGGCTGTTGAATCCCTCAGAGCAGGATAATCCCCTATCATCAAAATGGAGGATGCTCAAAAAAACATACGCGACCTTTTGGCACAGGGCCAGGTAAGCGCAGCATTTGACCTGCTCAGGGATTTGCTCCCCCCCTCCTCCCCTGCGCGGGGTCTTCTTCTCAATTTACAAAATCAAATCGCCCTCCGGGACGAAGAGGATCCCTTCGAACTCAATGACCGGGAAAAAGGCGCTATGGCTACCATATTGGAAATACTTCGGCGCTCGCAAACTAACCCCCTGGTGTTGATAGAAATAGCCAGGAAAACTAATGCCACCTTCCTGGATCTGGGCAAGTGCTCGCTCAGCACCATACCGGAACAGATTGAATGCCTTGAGTCGCTTGAAGAGCTGAACCTCGGCTCTGTCTATTGGAACGACCAACTCGGAAAGTTTTCGGGAACGCGCAACGACGGAGCGCCCAACGATTTTTCAGGGGAAGATTTCAGCATCTTACAAAAACTCCCCAACCTGCGCAAGCTTTCGGCCAGGGGGTGTAAACTGAAAACCCTGGAACATCTAGCCCGACTATCCCAGCTTGAGGCACTTTCAGTGGCACAAAATGATATCAGCGACTTGGAGCCCTTGAAGCGGATGCCCAAACTCCGGGTATTGTCCCTGTTTGGCAACCGCATTGAAAATATTCAGCCTGTTGCAGAATTGAGTGACCTGCGGATGCTTTCCATCAACCACAATAAGGTATCGGACATCAGCCCGGTAGCAGGGCTTCAACATCTTGAGGAGCTCTACCTCGCCGATAATAAGATTCAATCCATTGAGCCCTTACAGGAACTTGGTTCATTGGAAGTTCTGAATCTCGATGCCAATTACGTGGAGAAAATCGCTCCAGTTTACAGGCTGGATGCCTTGAAAACCCTCAACCTGAATGCCAATCCGATACGGGATTGCCCTCCTGAAATCGCCTTTTCGGGGGATATTGCACTAATCAGAGCCTTTTTCCATGCTTCGGAGCTCAGGGGAAATGATGGAATATCGTTTAATCAGTTATCCATACCTTCCCTCGAAATATCCTCAGGACAGAAGCGAAAGCGTGCCAATAGCATCCCCACCCCGGAAAATCCCATCCCCGTACACGAGGTGAAGGTCATTCTGGTTGGCAACAGCTGTGCCGGGAAAACTTCCATCTCGAAACTACTTCGCGGGCTTTCCCACGACACCAAAGAAAACACCACCCACGGCATACAGGTCAGCCAATGGATGGTTAAACCTAAAGATATTGCTAATTTGCGGTCCAGGGATTTGCCACCATATTTTATGAAGGTCAATATCTGGGACTTTGGCGGTCAGGAGTATTATCACGGCACGCATCGTATATTTCTGGACAGCAACGCGGTTTATCTGCTGGTTTGGGATGCGGCAACCAATAAAAACGAGGAGCATCCCACTACCCTTTTTGTAAATGGCGAAGCGTTAAAAGTACCCATCGAACATTTTCATTTTCAATATTGGTTAGACAATATTCGTTTCCATACCCCTTCGGGAACACCCCCTATTATTCTTCTGGAAAATAAAACGGACCTCCGAAATGGTCAGCCGCATTGGCACGACCGGCAAATGCTGCAAGATTATAACGTACAACACACCGCAGCCATAAGCGCACGTTTTGCAGATACCAAAGATTCGCGCCATAAAAGATACCGATTTGGCTTTGAAATTTTCAAGGAAGACTTGCTGAGGATATTGGTCAAAGAAGCAGAGGCTAAGGCACAAATCGCTCATCTGCCACCCGATTGGATCATAATCAGGGATGAAATCCGAAAATTCCAGCAGTCTGATGACTCAGATAACGCTTTTAAGCGGCATACAGGAAAGACAAACTGGATCAAAAGGGAACTTTTTGACAAGATATGCCAAAAGCTAAGTCAAAACGTTCAGGGAGAGGTTGCTGTTCAGTTGAAAAACTACCTGCATCAAACCGGCGTCATTGTCTGGTTGCCGGAAATTGACGAGGCTCACATCTACCTGAACCCCTCCCTGTTGACCGAGAAAATGTATCAGGTATTGAATAACAAGGTACGTCATCAAAATGGGCTGTTTAAGCGAAGCGATATCAGGCAATCTCCGGAAACCGAGGAAGAAACTGAGCGCATACTTCAGCTGATGAAAACCTGGGAACTGATTTTACCGCACTCCAACGCACCGGATACCTGGCTCGCGCCTCAATACCTCCCGGAGGCTCATCCCATGGAAAATTTATTCACCATTGCCCTTGCCGGCCTACAGGATAATTTTCTGCTTTTTCGTGCGCCTCTATTTCACATTCGCAGAATAATGCGACACCTGGTTTTGAAAATTGGCACCCATCCTCAGGTTCAGGCATCTGAGTTCTGGAAATATGGGATGTTGTTTGTGGTTCAGGCCGAGAACGAGAAAATCAGGGTATTTATCAAATCCCTGCCACCAGAAAATAACCCTGCACAAGGACAGCTCATGGTTTGCGTAGAGCCCGGCAAAAGCCAAACCGAGCCTTGGAAGGAATTGTTGATGCGTGTAATTTTGGCGTCATCGTTGCCCGGCAATGGGCAAATGAAAGAAGCTGCAGGAAGCTCCGGTATTGCCATGAGAGAGATTGCCCAAAGCCAAAAAAATCTGGACATATCTATCGATGGCAAGCAATTTGTAAATGTGGCCAGAGTG
Organism: uncultured Saprospiraceae bacterium; assembly: GCA_964439115.1. Lineage (GTDB taxonomy): Bacteria > Bacteroidota > Bacteroidia > Chitinophagales > Saprospiraceae > UBA2329. The sequence goes on along the minus strand of CAYTNI010000139.1, from coordinate 2,137 downwards.
GTAAAAGATGCCGATGCCGGGTACTCTGCAGTCATCACCCAGGAAGGAGCCCGGCTGTCGCTGAAGCATTTTGGTGCGCTGTTGCGCGCAACTGAAATAGAGACTCCAATCCCCTCCATCTTTATTTCCTATTCACATGCCGACACAGCGTTGCGCAAAGCCCTCGAAGTACACCTCGAGCCAATGCAGCGGCTTGGTCAGGCCATGAACTGGTCAGATGGCAAGATGACTCCCGGGCAAGAGTGGAATGAGGTCATTCTGGGCCAATTGCGCAGTGCAGACATCGTGCTGATGCTGGTTAGTCCGGATGCACTGGCCTCCACTTATATTTGGAAGACAGAACTTTCAGAAGCACTCTTGCGGCAGCAGCAGGGGCGTTGCCGCATCATTCCGGTATTACTAAAACCCTGCGACTGGATGGATATGCCGTTTGCCCAACTTGAAATGACGCCTAAACATCCGGAAACAGGGCGGCTTCTGGCGATTAGTTCATGGAATGACAAGGACGAAGCACTTAATATAGTGGTGCAGTCCATCAAAAAGGCACTACGTGAAATGGCCGTTAACTAAAAGCAATTAGCATCAAAGTGCACTGATTTGCCCTGGTGAATCAATACCGCTCGATGGCTTTTTTCTTCATTTGCTCAAATTCCTCTTCAGAAATAATTCCTTGCTCTTTAAGTTGAGCCAATTCCCTGAGTCGAGCCACCACGGAAAGATTGTCTGAGTCTGTAGGAGCCGAGGGCGCTGCTGCCTGAGAAGGAGCAGAAGGGGGTTGGGGTGCTTTTTTGGCCTCCTCCTCTTTTTTGAGTTGTTCAGCGACCTTTTTGCCCTTTTCGAATTTTTCCCGATACAGCTTTCTTAATCGTTCAGGATCAAAATCCAGGATGGTACCACCGGATTCGAAATGCTTTTTGAAAACCTCACCCAGTGCGTAAGTCGAAGCACCATTAAAAATGGAGGACGCGACACCCCCTACCAATTGACCGATACCTGGAATTATTTTAATCAGGCTTCGTGCTCCCACCTTTGCCAGGGTGCTGCTGGTAAGCGCTGTGACCACTGCCTTGCCTTGTGTTTCAGCAAAATCGAGCTGATATACCCGGCAGAGTTGCCGAATCATATCCAATTGTAGCGCACTTACTGCCAGGACATCGGCCACAGGAACAGGAATCAGCAAGCCGGCGCCCATAGACCATAGAATATGGTTGCGGATGATGGTTTCCGCATGTTTGTTTCTTTCAGCGTGGATATTATTTTCCATATTTGGATTGATTTTCGGAATTGAATAACAAGAAAATAACCTATTGACGCAGAAAAAAGATGTACGGCGGGGCAATTACCACCTTGAAATGCCGGTAATTTTCGACGAATCAAGCCTCTCTGACGATGACGCGTACGGGAAATATCGCTCCAGCCATTAACTTTGCCTGCCAGAACCATCAAGAAATGATAAATCTCGTCAGCGATACCGTGACCAAACCTACCCCCGGCATGTTGGAAGCTATGTGCTCCGCTCAAGTGGGAGATGATGTATTTGGAGATGATCCTACGGTTAACGCATTGGAAGCCAAGGCAGCCAGACTCTTTGAAAAAGAAGCCGCCCTATTTTGTCCTTCCGGAACCATGACTAATCAGATTGCCATTAAGGTACACACCCGACCTTTGGACGAATTAATCTGTGAGGCAGGGTCGCATGTCTATCAATATGAAGCAGGAGGTTACGCTTTCCATTCCGGCGTAGCCGTCAACCTCATTCAGGGACGGTTAGGCAAAATCAACGCTGACGAAGTAGCAGCTGCTGTAAAGCCTGCTTATGATTGGCTGCCTCAAAGCAGGTTGGTGGTACTGGAAAACACCTGTAACAAGGGAGGAGGTAGTTTTTACACCCTCGATGAGATAAAGCCAATCCATGAATTATGCCGGGCGAAGAGTTTATCGTTGCACCTTGACGGGGCGAGGATATTTAATGCGCTGGTAGAAAGCGGTGAAAATACCTCGGCTACCGGAGCACTATTTGACAGCGTTTCCATTTGTTTATCCAAAGGCCTTGGAGCCCCGGTGGGTTCGCTGTTGATTGGAGATGCCGAATTTATCCGACAGGCCCGACGGGTCAGAAAAGTAATGGGTGGTGGGA
>CAYTNI010000138.1:0-7722 GCA_964439115.1 uncultured Saprospiraceae bacterium | reverse complement strand
TCGGGTACCTATCGGAGAGGGGATTCAGGCTTTCCAGGCCGCACAACTGCGCAATGTACCAAGCCGTTTTCTGTATCTGCCGGAAGAAGGCCACTGGGTTCTCGCACCCCAGACGAGCATTCTCTGGCAACGCGTATTCTTTGACTGGCTGGAAAGATGGCTGGGCAACTAAATAAAAAAGCGAGCCGCCCGAAAATCATTCAGGCGGCTCGCTTTTTTCAAGGAATCTTATGATCAGGCTTTGGTCTTACCTGATTTTCCTTTCCCCCCCGCAGCGGAGGAGCAGCAGCCGGCTTTGGCCTCGCCACCTGCGCAGTTCGCTTTATCTTTAACTTCGGCAGAAGCAGTACCCGCATCAATGAACTGGTTCGTCTTGGTGCAGTATTCCACATCCTTGAAAGTTACAGCACCGGTTTCAGTATCGACAACGCGACGCACGTAGGAAGTTTCACCGTTGGCGTTGGTGCGCTGCTCGACATCGGCGCCGATGTTTTGCATGGGCATTTCAGCTGCAGCAGAAGCCATAGCAGTGGAAGAAGCTTTCCCTTTGGAGCAGCATGCCGCACCGGTCGCACCGGCAGAGGCTGACTTGCTGCACTGGGCATCAGCGGCAAGCACTATGCCGAATACGAAGGCGAAAAACAAAATTGCTTTTTTCATAAGGTTGATTTTTAAGTCAGATAAGTGTTGCAAAATTAAGAGTTTTATCAGATAAAAGTGTTACAGTTTTTTTAACATTTTCTTAAAATCTGATTGCTCTTGCTTTACCTTTGGAGTGAATTTGCCGTTCAAAGCGTTGTAGCGATGAAAAAAATTGCCGTTTTCCCGGGTTCTTTTGACCCAATTACTGTAGGCCATGTAGAGATTGTGCGCCGGGCCTTGCCCTTGTTTGATGAAATTGTAGTGGCGATTGGCGTCAACTCCCAGAAGAGTTATCTTTATAGTTTAGAGCAGCGGATGGAGTGGCTGCGAGAGGTATTCGGTAAAGAGCCTAAGGTTCGTGTGGACTATTTCGAGAACCTCACCGCGCACTACTGTATGCGCATTGGAGCGAAATTCCTCATCCGAGGATTGCGCAACGCTTCCGATTTTGACTACGAGAAGACCATTTCACAGCTTAACGATATTGTCGGCCAGGGGGTGGATACCATATTTCTGATCAGCAGGCCCAACTTCTCCCATATCAGCTCCACCATCGTTCGGGAAATCATTCGCGGGGGTGGAGATGTGGGGCCATTCTTGCCTGCTGAAGTTAAGATTCCCGGTCAGCAGGCTGGATAGCCTGGGGTGTTTTTTTGATGATTTTTGCTGTCGGTACACATAAAACGAATGGTGTCGCCGTACCTTTGCTTCGAACCAATTCAAAACCAAAGCCATGTCGAACGCTATTTTTCAAGTCCCGCACCCGGTTAATGAGCCGGTGCTTAGTTACCGACCCGGATCCCCTGAGCGGGCAACGCTAAAGGAAATGCTGGCCACCCTAAAGCAGACCGAAGCAGAGATACCCATGTACATCGGTGGCCGCCACATCACCACGGGAAATAAAGTAGCCATTCATCCCCCTCACGAAATCCGGCATACGCTGGGTTATTACCACCAGGGGGATGCGACACATGTAAAAATGGCGATTGAAGCCGCACTCGCAGCCAAGCCGGCGTGGGAAGCCACACCCTGGGAAGAACGCGCTGCCATCTTCCTCAAAGCCGCCGATCTTCTGGCGGGGCCGTTCCGGGCAAAAATGAATGCCGCCACCATGCTGGGGCAGTCTAAAAATGTATTTCAAGCCGAAATTGACTGCGTCGCTGAACTTTGTGATTTTTTCAGGTTCAACGCGGCATACATGACGGATATCTACAAGCGGCAGCCCATTAGTTCGCCCGGCATTTGGAACCGGATGGAATACAGACCACTTGAGGGTTTTGTTTTCGCACTCACTCCTTTCAACTTTACCTCTATCGCCGGCAATCTGCCCGCATCTCCTGCGCTGATGGGCAATACTGTGGTATGGAAGCCTTCGAACACCCAAATCTACTCCGCGGCAGTCATCATGGAAGTTTTTGAAGCCGCCGGATTGCCGGGCGGTGTCATCAACCTGGTGTATGTGGGAGGCCCAACAGCTGGAGAGGTTATTTTTGAACATCCAGATTTTGCAGGCATCCACTTCACAGGAGGCACAAATACCTTTCAGCATATTTGGGCCACAATTGGTAAAAATATTCACAAGTACCGCTCCTATCCGCGCATCGTCGGTGAAACGGGCGGCAAGGATTTTGTGATGGTACATCCATCGGCAGAAACAGGCCCTGTAGTTACCGCGCTGTCGCGTGGCGCATTCGAGTATCAGGGGCAAAAGTGTTCTGCTGCCTCAAGGGCATATATTCCTTCCAGTTTGTGGGCTGATATCCGCGATGGACTGGTGGCGGATGTGCGGTCTTTCATCATGGGCTCGCCGGAAGATTTCAGGAATTTTTTCAATGCTGTGATTGATGCCAAAGCATTCCGCAGCATTGCAGATTATATTGACCATGCCAAAGCAGACCCCAGCTGCGAAATCCTGGTTGGGGGCGGATATGATGATTCCAAAGGCTATTTCATCGAGCCTACTGTCATCGTAACATCCAACCCGACCTACCGCACCATGTGTGAGGAGATATTTGGGCCTGTACTTACCATTTATGTGTATCAGGACGCGCATTTTGAAGAAACTTTAGAAATATTGGATCAAACTTCACCGTATGCGCTTACAGGTGCTATATTTGCACGCGATCGGGCGGCAATACAACTTGCGCTGAATAAGTTGCGCAATGCTGCCGGCAATTTTTACATCAACGACAAACCTACCGGCGCGGTAGTGGCGCAGCAACCCTTTGGCGGAGCAAGGGCGAGCGGTACTAATGACAAGGCAGGATCTGAGCTGAATCTCCTTCGTTGGGTTTCGGCGAGAACTATCAAGGAAAATTTTGTGCCTCCTGTGGATTATCGCTATCCATTCATGGCCGAAGAATAGCCATTCTGGCAAAAACGCTGATAACAAATTGGTCGGGGCTTCTTCCTCCTGAGGAAGAGGCCCTGTTTTTTACCCCAAAAATCTGGCAACCGGCAGATTATTATTGCAGCAAACCACTTTGAAAGTTACCTTTGTACAGATAATCGGCACTGCTGAAATTTGAGCCTTCTTCCCCATACAAAACGGCTGCTGCAAAGCGCGTTGATGGTCGTACAGATCATTGCGTGGATAGCCATACTCTTGGATATCGGATTCCGTTTCATTCAACCTTGGAGTGAGCTTTATGCCATTTTGATTTTTCTTCTCTTCGGAGGGGGGCTTTCCCTCTTATGGCCGGAGCGTAGAAAGTTAAAAATACTGGCGTGGGTGCCAATAGCAGTGTTGGGCAGCCTGATTATTCTTACGATTTTTCACTTGCTCAAGTATCAAGGCACACCCAACATCCTGGAGCCCATTCACGACTTTTACATCGGAGGAATTGCATTGTTCTTGTTGCATCAAATCTCTATTGCGCTAAGGCGCTTATTATTCCTGGAGCGGTTCAATCCGGCAACCATTTTTGTGGGAAGTTTTATCGCGCTAATTGCGTTGGGCACCCTGTTGCTCCTGCTACCGGCTGCAACTACCCAACCTATTGGACTGGTCAACGCGGCATTCACGGCCACCAGCGCCGTGTGTGTTACCGGCTTGATCGTGGTGGATACAGCCAATGACTTTACCTTTTTCGGGCAGTGCGTTATCTTGCTGTTGATACAGTTAGGCGGTTTGGGCGTATTGACCATCACCTCCTTTTTTGCTTATTATTTTACAGGGCAGTCGTCCATTCAGGAAACCCTGCACCTGCGGGATATGATTAGCTCAGAGCATCTCGGCAATGTTTTCAAAGTACTCATCAAAATTATATCCTTCACGGCTGCCATCGAATTGACAGGTGCCTGCTACATTTACTTTACGCTTGACCCAGGCTTGTATGAAAACTGGTTTGAACAGGTCTTTTTTGCTGCATTTCACTCTATTTCAGCGTTTTGCAATGCCGGATTTTCCATTTTAAAAGACAATCTGTACGATGAAAACGTTAGGTTCAATTACGGCCTGCAATGGGGGATTATGCTGTTGGTAATTTTTGGCGGACTTGGGTTCAATATCCTGAATAATTTTTACGAATTTTTCAAAATGGCGCTCAGGCAGTTCATAGCACCACTTCAGGGCAAGCCGGAAAAACCTTTGAGGCCTCGGATTATCTCCCTCAACTCCAGGATTGTGGTGTACACCACCTTGTGTCTCCTTGGGTTTGGCCTGGTATTTTTCATGGTATCAGAACAGCGCGCTGTGCTCCTCGCACATGATTCCCTCTGGGGTAAATTTACCACAGCTTTTTTCCTCAGCGTGACGCCCCGCACGGCAGGGTTCAATACGGTGGACATGACGATGCTGACCATGCCCACTATAATGGTAACCATGGCGCTGATGTGGATTGGCGCTTCGCCGGCATCTACGGGCGGAGGTATAAAAACCAGCACTTTTGCAGTGGCAATTTTGAATATCGTTGCAACCATACGCGGTAAAAACCACATTGAAATAGGCCGCCGGGAAATACCGGCAGAATCTGTTCAACGCGCCTTTTCTATCGTCGTGTTGTCTTTATTGGCCATTGGAACTGCTGTTGTGGCGATCATTAGTTTAGACCCCGGCGTGAATCTGACATCCATAGCCTTCGAGTGCATTTCGGCATTTTCTACGGTGGGCCTGAGCCTTGGAGTTACTGCCGGGCTTGAAGATTCCAGCAAATGGATTTTAATCCTATTGATGTTTGTCGGCAGGGTAGGCGCCATCAATCTCCTTATCGGCATGATGCGACGCCGAAGGGTAAGCTACTACAAATACCCGCAGGAATCTATCTTAATCAACTAATTCAAGGGTTATGAAAGTAATGATTTTCGGATTGGGCAATTTTGGTATTTCACTGGCGAGCAGCCTGGTTGAGGCCGGCACTGAGGTAATCGGCATTGACCTCGACCCCCTTCGCGTGGATTTGATAAAGGATCAGATCACTTATGCCGTAGCTATGGATGCCACCAATGAGACTGCTGTAAATTCCCTTCCCTACAAGGAAATGGATGTCGTGGTGGTTGCCATTGGCGAACATGAAGGTGCAGCCATACTTACCACGGCTATTCTCAAAAAAAACGGCGCCAAACGCATCATCAGCCGCTCCCTATCGCCCTTGCATCAGATGGTTTTGGAAGCAATGGGCATCGAAGAAATCATTCACCCTGAACAGGAGAGCGCCGATAGGCTTAGCAAAATGCTGCATTTGAAATGGGTACTGAACAACTTCGAATTAGATGATAAATATTCCATCACCGAAATCCAATTAGGAGACCGTTTCATTGGACGCACTATCCAGGAAATAGACTTCCGGAAAAACCATCAGCTCAATATCATTACCATTATCCGAGAATTCACCCACCGGAATATTCTCGGTGGAAAACGCACCGCCCGCGAATCTATGGGTGTTGTATCTCCGGAAACCATGCTCGAAAGAGGGGATATTCTGGTGGTCTTTGGCTCAAATTCTGCCATCAGCAATTTCTGTGAAGCCAACGCAAAGCCCTGAGTCTTCCCTGGCGAATCTGTACATTACTCCTTGATACGGGACTCCAACCCATTTTCTTCAGATGAAGAAATGACCCCCTACTGTATCAACCACTGCCAATACGTTTTGGCTACTTTTGTAGGAATACCGAAATTGTTCAGGGCATTCAACACGTGAATCTTTATTTCCTCCAGGCCAGATATATTCCTTAATTGGCGTACTACATCAAGTAGTTCCGCCGCTTTCCCCAAGCAATAGGCTTTTCTAAATGCCCTCAGAAAAGTATCCGGCACATGGCAGATACTCTGCATTAGCTCGTACGACAATTCTTTTTCTGACATAAGACAAAGCGTCTCGAGGTGATGTTCCACGGTAGCAATTATCTCACCCTCGAGTTTGCCCTCGAGTTTGCCTTCATTGTAAAGCGTATCCGTACTGAGATCAAAATAGATTGGCATAGATCTGGTAATTTCTTTAGTTTCTGCCTGCAATTTACGCAATCTGGACAATATAGACAACTGGTTGAAATAGCCTTTAAGTTCCATTTCATTTCTGCTTTTGGCGCGTAATTGATTTACAATCTCTTTAAGAACTTTCCCGGCAGATTGGCCTCGGAAATCTGCTAATACGGCCAACAGGGTCTCCTTTGCCTGATCGGATTTTAACAACTCCTCATAATCCTGGGTTTTGAAATATACCAACTCGAAGCCGATGAAGACCTTTTCGGGTTCCAGGCGAGTGGCCATCCGGGGAGGCTTATCTCCAAAGTAAAATACGACATGCAGAATCGGCATATTGTATTTTTTCAAGATAATCCCATGATATTCCTGCATACGACGAAGCATTGTCGCATCATCCGCGCTTTGAAATTCGATATGCAGGATGTATTCTTTCTGGTTTTCATCTACAACCCGGCTTAAAAAGTCGGGTTCTCGCTGAGTGACGGTGTGCTGTTTATCTGGGAGCCACTCTCGGTGCTCAAGATTGAGATGGAGGAAACGTTTGAGAATCGGTAAAGCAAGATCTTCCATAATCTCTTTAAAGATACGGTCATAAACGTTGCCGGAATCCGGTACAGGTGTTTTTTTCGCCGGGGTTTCATGCTGGTTGATTTAGAGCTGCAAAGTTAAATAGCCCAAATCATACCCATGGTCGCATGGTACATTATTATCTAATATGTTTTTACAAGCGTAAAAAATCCAGATAGCGCCTGCCTCCCACCCTACTTATCTCTTTGTCCTGAAAGGTAATTTGGATGCTCAGGTCATCACAGGATTATGCAATTCGGGGCCATCGTTCTTCACCGAGTTGACCATATCGGTCACCGGATACATGGAGAAAATGCCGTCATCCGGCGGATGCATCATGGACAGTACCTGGTCGAGCGGAATATCTGACAACCAAAGCTCCTGTTGTTTTTGGTCGGGGAATACCAGGGGCATTCGGTCGTGAATAGGTGCTATTTCCGCACAGGGTGCCGTGGTGATGATAGAAAAACTTTTGACACCATAATCGCCGTGATACCATACATCCCATATCCCCCCTAAGAGCATGAGGTCTCCGTTTTTCAAAAAGATACGGTATGGCGTTTTTTGGACTCCTTCCTGGCGCCATTCGTAGAAGCTATCGGCAAGTACAAGACAGCGCCGTTGTCGGATGGGCAACCGGAAAGAGGGCTTTACGGCAATACCTTCAGCCCTGGCATTGATAAGGCGGCCCGTATTTTTACCATCATTGGACCAATGAGGAATCAGCCCCCAGGTGATGTATTGCAGGCGGCGGGGCGCATCATTAGTAATCACATACGCGTGCTGGGTTGGCGCGATGTTAAAACTTTCCCGCAAATTAACGCCGGTATCAATATCTCCCAACTGAGCTTTGATTTTTTCCTTAGCCGCCGAAAAAGAGTATCTCCCGCACATGCATTACAAAAATGAAGTAAAGATTCAGGCATTATGCCCCAGAATAAACAAAGATAAGGCAAATTTAAAAAATACTGAATATCTGATTGTTGGAATTGGTGATTCATATCACCAAAGAATAGTATTCGCAGCGGCTACTTTTACAGTTCAAAAAAAAACCATGATAGAATTTCTGAAAAAGCTGCTGGGCATAGCAC
>CAYTNI010000137.1:0-7724 GCA_964439115.1 uncultured Saprospiraceae bacterium | reverse complement strand
GAGCCAGATGCCCCGAAATACGCCCCATTCTTCAATGGCCTGAATAGTGTAGTGCGAACAGGTGGGCGCAAAACGACAATTTCGGCCTACATAATGAGATAGTGTAAGTTGGTAGAGCCTGATTGGCAGGATAAAAAGTAACTTCCAGTAACGTGCCATAGAACAAAAATAACCACTATACGCAGAAAATTATGTGTACTTTATCACAATTGCCTTAACTTTACCTCAGGGAACGAAAAACCAGCCATGGATTTGACTACCAACCTTTTCGAACCGTTCGAAAATGCCACAAAAGATATGTGGCTGGCCAAAATGGAAAAAGAACTGAAAGGCAAGCCCCTTTCCGATTTGCATTGGCATCTTGACCTGGACGAAAACATTGTCCTCGCACCTTTTTATACGCCCGAAGATGAGCAGAGCGCAGGCCTTCCGATTCGGAAAAATCTCCCGGGAAACGATTGGGAAATCGGGGCTTATTGTGAAGTCAATGACGTCGCAGCGGCCAATGCTGAAATTTTGGAAGGCCTGGAAGGGGGTGTTCAGGCACCTCTTTTTCAGTTTGGTGCAGAGTGCTCTGATGCGGAATTGGCGGCATTGCTGAATGGGGTAAACTGCAGCATGATTTCCACCCACTTCGGGCAGTATTATCCGGGGAAGGATCCTCAAAAGCTGTTGTTTAAGTTTCACAGGATTGCTCAAAAGAGCGGTTTTCATCCTGCCACATTATCAGGATCAATAGATTGTGATCCCATTCTCGACTGGCCTGAGCCGCCCTTCGACATGCAGGCGGAGATGATTCGATTTGCCGCTGACGTCATGCCCAAATTCAAGGTATTACAAATCAACGCGAGGCGTCTTCATTCAGGCCCTGAAAATACCGCATGGGAACTTGCATACACCATCGCCAAAGCCGCTGAATACCTCGCCCAAATGAGTATCAGGGGTATTAGCCCGGAGATAGTCAACCGCCATACGCAGTTTTCCATTACCCTCAGCACTTCGTATTTTGTGGAAATTGCCAAGCTTCGCGCCCTGCGGCTGTTGTGGAGCAAAATATTGGAAGCTTTTGGCGTTTCCCCCGGTGCCCCCGCCGTGATCGAAGCACATTTTGCGCCTGAAACACAGGAGAAGGACCCACATACAAACTTAATTAAAATGGCCACCCAGGCTATGTCTGCCGCAATTGGCGGAGCAGATATCCTCTACGTCCTGCCGGCAAATACCCCCATGCTGGAGGAAAGCACGGCCTTCACCCGCCGTATGGCCCGTAACGTTCAACATATTCTTAAAATGGAAAGCCACCTCGACCGCGTGGCGGACCCTGCCGCCGGCAGTTATTATATAGAGCATTTAACCGATAGCTTAGCCGATAGGGCGTGGTCTATTTTCCAGGATATCGAAGCCAAAGGAGGTTATCTGATTGCAGGATGAAACACCGTTGACTATGGAAACCTATAAAGACGTACACCTAAAATCCATTCTCGATTATTTTTATGAATGGGAACAGAAAAAGCCTGATGCCGTATTCCTTCGCCAGCCTTACGGCGATACCTGGAAAACCACCACCTGGAGGGAAGCCGGTCTCGAAGCCCGAAAAATGGCCGCAGCGCTGGAAGGAATTGGGCTGAAACCCGGCGATCACATCGGCATCGTTTCTAAGAACTGCTACCACTGGATTTTGGCTGACCTGGCCATCATGATGGGCGGTTTTGTTTCTGTCCCCTTCTACCCTACCCTCAATGCGGCGCAGCTTCAGCAGGTTCTGGAGCTGAGCCATGCCAAGGCGCTATTTGTCGGAAAGCTCGACGATTGGCCATCCATGCGAGGCGGCGTATCAGAGCAGGTTCAAATCATTGCTTTTCCGCACTACGAGGGTAACTCCCGAGTGGATGAGGGGCTATCCTGGGAAGGCATGGTGCAAGCCTACGACCCAATTCCGGGTAGTCCGCGAAGAGATCTCGATGATTTGTTCAGCATCCTCTACACATCGGGTACCACTGGTGTGCCCAAAGGGGTGATGCTCGACTTTTTCGCTCCTGCGGCATTGATGGAGAATGAGCGCCGTTATGACAGGCTCAAACTATTTTCCGGTAATGAACACCGCTTTTTTTCCTACCTCCCGCTTTGTCATATTGCCGAAAGGCTTATCGTGGAAGGCGCAGCACTTTTAACCGGCGGTGAAATTTCCTTCGCAGAATCCCTGGAATCCTTCGCCAAAAATCTCCAGCAAACCCGTCCCACCCTCTTTATGGGTGTGCCCCGGATTTGGAATAAGTTTCAGCAGGCCATCCTGAGTCGAATGCCTCAACACAGATTGGGGCTTTTGCTCAAATTACCCTTCGTTTCGGGATTGATTAAGCGCAAAATTCGCGGTGGTCTCGGCCTGGACGAGGCCCGCATCCTGCTCACCGGTGCCGCTCCTATGCCGGATGCCGTCAAAGACTGGTATGCCATGCTCGGCATCCACCTTCAGGAAGTTTATGGCATGACCGAGAGCTGCGGAGGAGCTACACTCATGCCAAGGGATGCCATCAAGCCGGGCGTAGTGGGAAAACCTCTGCCCAATGTAGAATTGGGCATTGTACCCGAAACCGGAGAAGTAACCATCCGCTTGCCCTGGGTGATGCGCGGCTACTACAACGAACCTGAAAAAACCCTCGAAACACTTCGCGATGGCGTTCTCTATACTGGTGATCAAGGCGAACTGGATGAAAATGGCTACCTGAAAATTACGGGTCGAATTTCCGACACCTTCAAATCCGCAAAAGGAAAATTCATAGTTCCAGGACCTATAGAATGGAGCTTTGCCAAGAATCAGTACATCGAACAGGTGTGTGTGGCCGGGCTCGGCATTCCGCAACCACTCGCCTTGGTGGTATTGTCTGAACTTGGCAAACAGGAACCTGTTGAGAAGCTCAGGGAAAGCCTTCAGGAAACCCTTACCCAAATCAACGGGCAGCTTCCCAACTACGAACAGCTCAAAGCTATCGTGGTAGTTGAAACTCCGTGGAGCGTGGAAAATGGTTTGCTGACGCCTACCATGAAAATCAAACGCCATGAACTCAACAAGCGCTATCAACACTTGTTTCATGAATGGTACGCCCGTGGAGAGCAACTCTTGTGGGTTACCGCCTAATTGCTATGAAGAATCTTAATAAAAAAATTGCAGTCGTCACTGGAGCGGGTTCCGGTATTGGCAGGGCACTCGCCCTGGAGTTGGCATCGGAAGGCGCCTATCTTGCTCTGTGCGACTGGAACGGGGAGGCACTTGAAGAGACTGTCAAATTGCTTGAGCCATCCGGAGCCAAAGTATTGTCTCAAATGCTTGATGTTTCCCAGCTCGATGCCGTGCGCGGCTTTGCTGAGGCCACCATGCAATCATTTGGTGCTGTTGATATTGTGGTGAACAACGCGGGCATGACCCTCATGCTCAACAGTATTGAAAAAACCGATTACGCAGATTTCGAGCGGGTGCTGAATGTCAATTTCTGGGGGGTTCTTTATGGCACCCGTGAGTTTTTGCCCCACCTCAGGAAGCGGCCCGAAGCCGCGCTGGTCAATGTGGCCAGCATCTTCAGCACCTCTGCATATCCTTACCAGGGGCCTTATACGGCATCGAAATTTGCCGTCAGGGGATTCACCGAGGCGCTTCGCCAGGAATTGCACGGCAGTTCTGTGACGGTCTCCGTGGTCATGCCGGGAGGCATTCGCACGAATATTGTGCGCAATATCGAATCCGGAAACGCAGCAGGCAAGGAAAAATTTGCCCGTAATTTCGACCGCTCGGCCATTACTTCCGCAGAATCTGCCGCGAGGCAAATAATGGACGGCATTCGTAATAAAAAACGCCGGATACTGATTGGTAAGGACGCCCGACTGATGGATGCACTGGTGCGTTTGTTCCCCGATACTTATGAAAACCTGCGAAACAGATTATTCAGATAAAACTTACTGCAATGCCCTCTCAAACTTTGGAATCACCGGCAGCGAAGACCCTTTCCGCAGTCGATATCTTTGCGCTGCAAAAGGGCCATGCCCCCATGCTGGCCCAAACTACCACCCGCCAGCGCAAGGAGCGTATCCTTAGGATATGGCACTTCCTGGAACAGGAAAAGCACTTTGAGTACCTCGCTGAGTCCCTGCGCAAAGATTTCCGGAAATCACCATTTGAGGTATGGGCTACAGAGATTGGTATAGTCAAACAAGCTATCTGGACTACCAAACAGCAACTGCGCTCCTGGATGCTGGACGAATACGTACCCGGTTCCATCGCGCTCGCCGGGTTGAGTTCCTTCATCCGATATGAACCCAAGGGCGTATGCCTTATTCTTTCGCCCTGGAATTACCCATTGAACTTGTCTATCGTACCCTTGGTGTCAGCCATTGCAGCCGGCAATACCGTAATCCTGAAGCCTTCGGAACTAACGCCACATACCTCCGCCTTTATGGCGCGTATGCTCGGCGAGTTATTTCCTCCGGAGGAGGTGGCCGTACTGCAAGGAGATGCTTCCGTGGCCCAGGCTCTGCTGGAGTTGCCTTTTGATCATATCTTTTTTACCGGAAGCCCGGCAATTGGAAAGGTTGTCATGCAGGCCGCCGCTAAAAATCTATCTTCAGTAACTCTTGAACTTGGCGGAAAATCTCCCGTCATCATAGATGAATCTGCGGATATTGTCTATCACGCCGAAAAACTCATCTGGGCCAAACTGATGAACAACGGCCAGACCTGTATTGCGCCAGATTATGTGCTGGTACACCATTCCAAGGCGGAGCAACTCATTCAGGAGCTCCGCAAGGCCATTCAAAAGTTATACGGCCAAAATCCACAAGCTTCTCCTGACCTCGCCCGCATCATCCACCCCCGGCATTTCCAAAGGATCCGGCTGCTGGTAGAGGATGCCCTCGAAAAGGGCGCTACGCTCGCCCACGGTGGTAAAATGGTCGAGTCGGAATTGTATATTGAACCAACGCTGCTGACCGGAGTTCAGGAATCCATGCGCATCATGGAGGATGAAATCTTTGGCCCCGTTTTGCCCATTTTGACCTTTCAAAACCGGGAGGAAGTGGTGGATATCATTCGCCGCAGACCCAAACCGCTGGACTTGTACATCGGAAGCCGCAACAAGGACAATATCAACTATTTTCTCGGGCAAACTTCTGCCGGCAATACCGTCATCAACGAGTACATGACCAGCCTTAGCAATCCGGAACTTCCCTTCGGCGGTGTAAATCACAGCGGCATCGGCAAATCGGGTGGCCGGGCGGGGTTTTTGGAATTCTCCAACGCCCGAAGCGTCATGCACAGGAAATCCTTTTTCAGTATGCTGCGGATAATTCAACCGCCCTTCTCGGATGTTAAGATGAAACTGTTGCGACTGTTTTACAAGCTGGTGTGAAGCATCAGGGAGTAATTCGCTTGTGGAATTTCAGGAGATGCTGAGGGTCGGCTTCATTGTAAAGGCAAAGTATGAGCATGTTTTTCTTTCTTCCATCCGGGGAGAAGAGAATCTTGACGGGGTTGTGCGCGTAGCCGTTGTCTTCAAAAAGTAAGATTTGCCGGTTTCTGGTGGGAAGCCGAAACAAGGCAAGCTCAGCCGCGTTACGGGGCAGCGGAATGTCTTCGTAGCCCTCCTCTCTGAGGAACTGACAAACCATGGCGTAGCTCTTCTCCAGGGAGGCGCCGGCGAATATGGTTTTGTACTCATATCCGTCGCATTCTCCGCCCATATAATCGGAACCAGCCGGTGGAAAATCGTCCCTTAATGCCATTTTTATTCGTAATAGGCTACAAAGTTAAAATGTCTCTACCTTTGTAGCCTGAAAATTATGACTAATGTCTGTCGAATCCAACAGTATATTTGAAACTCGCTTTCAGTTTGCCGGTCAAACCGGGTTTTATCGGGGCAAAGTCAGGGATGTGTATGCCATTGGTGAACTGCTTGTCATGGTAGCTTCCGACCGCATTTCCGCGTTTGACCATATCTTACCGCGACCTATTCCCTTCAAAGGACAGGTACTCAACCAAACTGCCGTGCATTTCCTGGAAGCAACCCGCGACATCGTGCCCAACTGGCTGCTTGCTTCTCCCGACCCCAATGTGGCAATTGGTTGGCGCTGTGAGCCATTGCGGGTAGAGATGGTCATCCGGGGTTATCTCTCCGGCCATGCCTGGCGGGAGTACCAGGCCGGTAAACGCATGCTTTGCGGCGTTTCCATGCCCGACGGCCTGCGCGAAAGCGACCCCTTTCCGGAACCCATCATCACCCCGGCGACAAAAGCCGATGAGGGGCATGATGAAGATATTTCCCGCGAGGACATCCTGAGATTGGGCATCATCGGGGAAGCCGATTATTTGAAAATGGAAGCCTATACCCGGGCATTGTATCGCCGGGGCTCCGAAATGGCTGCCGCCCGTGGTTTAATCCTTGTGGATACCAAATACGAATTTGGCCTCAAAGACGGCGAAATCGTGCTGATTGACGAGGTGCATACCCCCGACAGTTCCCGTTACTTTTATGCCGACGGCTACGAGGAAAGACAGCAAAAGGGTGAACGACAGCCGCAACTGTCTAAGGAATTCGTCCGCGAATGGCTCATGTCCCATGGTTTTCAGGGTTTGGAGGATCAACTCATGCCCATCATGCCCGATTCCTTCGTGGAGGAGGTCTCGCGCAGGTATATTGAATTGTTCGAACGGGTTACCGGTGATACTTTTGTCTTTGGGGATACCGCTCAAATCGCCTCTCGCATCCGCAACAATGTGGAGCAGTACCTGGATTCAATCCGGCGGTAGCACCAAGCTGTTCAAAACCTCGACCGATACCTCCCAGCCGCTGTCAAGGCGTTTTTTCAGCAACTTTTGGTGAATTTCATCCCACCGCTCCGGTGAATTTACCAGCTCGAGGATACCGGCAGCAAGATCCTCTGCATCAGTTTTTACCCAGATGGCTTCCTCGGGGCCGAGTTGCTCCGGCAGCCCGCCAACCCTGGTGATGACCATGGGAATTGCCGCAGAAATGCCTAAGGTAAGTACACCTGATTGAGAAGCCTCCCGGTACGGCAAAATCAGTATATCGTGTTCCGCTAATAGTCTGCCCATTTCTTCCGGACTCAATCTCCGGGTTATCCAGCTTATTTGTTCAGCCTTATCCGAAACGGGCAGGCGGTTTTTTACCTCGCCGGCAAAAGTAATTTTCGAAATCGCCCCATCGGGGAGCAGTCTGAGCGCATCCAGCAGCAAATCAATCCCTTTATAGGTGGCCATTCTACCCAGAAATAACAGAGAGGGCGGTCTGTGAAAGACTCTGTGGAGGTTTTCCCCTTCCACGGGCAGGAAGCCGTGCGGAATGACATGTGATTGAGTTTTTAGGATTAATTGATCCGCCGTGCGCTGCCTGACAAATTCGCTGAGGAAAATGAGGTGGTCCGCCAGTTTCAGGCAGGCATTTTCCCAGTATTGTAAAATTGGATTATTTTCTCCGGGGTGCAATATCCCGTCGTGTACTGTGACGATGGTTCGTATGGCAAACAAGCGGCAAATGTAAAGCAAAAACGGATTCCAGGGGTGGAAAACGGGAAACCAGGCCGTTAAACACCCCCTTTGGTGTGCTTTCCAGATCTGAAATCCCAGCCAGACAGGAATCCACATGGTGTTCCAGATTAATTCAAACGGATTGCGGAAAGTGGGCACCGGAATTACCGGCCCGGGCATATTTTCTACCGCA
>CAYTNI010000136.1:0-7756 GCA_964439115.1 uncultured Saprospiraceae bacterium | reverse complement strand
TTGGTGGACTTATCCTGGAAAGCGGTATCCAGGCCATCCCTTACTCCGGAGCCAAAGCTCAGTGTCTGCACCTCGAAGTCTTCACCAAGCGCTTCTGTAAGCGCGGAGATAGATTCCTGATAATTTGCCTTCTCCCCGGCATTTTGAAAGGTGGCATTCACCGATTCGGAGGCATCCTGTGCCAACAGTACAATAGGCTTTTTCACTTCCTTCAAGGTGGATCTCAAAAGCGGAGCCAATAAAAGCGCTGCAATGGCCGAGACAGCCAATGCACGAAGCACCGAGAGCAATATCACCAGCCACGCAGGCTGTTCCCTGAACGTTTTATCCCTGAAATACAATACTGCCGCATACCCGATGCCGAGCAAAATACAGGCAAACAGCAACCATGCGGGGTATTGAAATGTCAAATTGGCCATGCACTCCTTTTTTCCGAAACAAACGACAAAACACAAAGGTAGGGTATTGCGTTCAACCGCAGTCTCCAACTTTACAGCTAAGTTTGTGGAAGAACAATCTAAAACCGAGGTTTTGACGTTATGAGTAAGAAGAACGAAAAATGCGCATGAATCGAAAATTCCTATGGGGCACCTTGTTTATGCTCGCCCTGGCCGCCAAACTTGACGCGGCTTACATCCTTTTGCCCATGGATGAAAAATCTCAAAAAAATCATCTCAAGGCGTACGGCATCACCTATTGGGTAATCAATCAGGGCGTAGAGGCCTGGTGGCTACTCAACTACCGCGGGGGAAGTTTCGCCTTTCCACACAACAAAGAGTTCGAGCGCGAATGTCTGACCCGCAACGTGAGTTTTGAGGTGATTCCCGATGCACAACTCAATAAAATCCTGGCCGATATCTCGAATCCCGAAATCAATCAGGAAGCCATTAAATTAGAAGTGGCTCCAAAAATTGCCGTTTATACCCCCGATTTTAACGAACAGGGGGAACGCATCCAACCCTGGGACGACGCAGTAACCCTCGTGCTAACTTACGCAGAAATCCCTTACGACGCCATCTACGACCGGGAAGTCCTGAACGACATTCTTCCCAAATACGACTGGCTGCACTTACACCACGAAGACTTTACGGGGCAATACGGGCGCTTTTACCGCTCGTACAGCAGTACATCCTGGTATCGCGAAAATGTGCGGCGAACCGAGGAAATGGCTCAGTCGCTGGGCTTCAATAAAGTCTCCCAACTCAAACTCGCAGTGGCTAAACGCATTAAAGAGTACGTCGGTGGAGGAGGGTTTATGTTTGCCATGTGTTCCGCTACCGATACCTATGATATCGCCCTGGCCGCAGAAGGAGTGGACATCTGCGCCAACATCTACGACGGCGATCCGGCTGACCCCAACGCCCAGCAAAAACTCGATTTCAGTAAAACCTTTGCTTTCCGGGATTTTACACTCATCAAAAACCCGCTGGAATACGAATTTTCCAATATTGACCGCCCTGCAAATGCCCCTATCATCCCGGAACAGGATTACGTAACCCTTTTCGATTTTTCCGCCAAGTGGGATCCTGTACCCACCATGCTCACCCAATGTCATACCCGGACGGTGAAGGGCTTTATGGGGCAAAGTACCGCTTTCAAACGCTCCCTGATTAAACCTGACGTACTTATCCTCGGGGAAAATAAGCCGGCACAGGAAGTTCGCTACATCCATGGCACTTTCGGTCAGGGCACCTGGACATTTTACGGAGGCCACGATCCGGAGGACTATCGCCACTATGTGGAAGACCCGGATACCGATCTCAACCTGCATCCCAACTCGCCAGGTTATCGTCTCATCCTCAACAACATCCTATTTCCGGCAGCCAAAAAGAAAGAGCGCAAAACCTGATTTTCCTGATCAATACGTGTCATGAAGGTTATTTCCATTCACCATACAAAGCACCATAAGGCCATGACCACCATGTCTCGACTTTTTGGAAGTCTGCTGCTCCTTGCAATGGGCTTCACCGCCGGCATCGCCTGGAAAAATAAAACTACCCCTCAACCCGAATCCTACGAACAACCCGTGCCGGCATCCACCGAAAAAGGCGAAGAAATACCCCGCCCCGAGGCTTCTGCCGACCAAAATTTTACACCTTCCGAGATGGCCACCATCAGGCTGTTTGAAGGTGCCGCACCTTCTGTGTGTTACATCACTACCACCAACATCGGTTATGATTTCTTCACCCGCGATGCGACCGAAATACCGGCAGGAACAGGCTCTGGTTTTGTGTGGGACAATAACGGGCATATCATTACTAATTACCACGTCATACAAAATGCCGACCGCGCTACAGTAACCCTGGCAGACCGTACTACCTGGCAGGCCAAGCTGGTAGGCAAAGCACCGGAAAAAGATCTCGCAGTACTCAAAATCGATGCCCCGAGAAGTGCCCTGCCGCCCATCCCCATCGGCAGCAGTGATAATCTGCGCGTCGGTCAGTCCGTGTTCGCCATAGGAAACCCCTTTGGCTTGGATCAAACCCTCACCACGGGGATCGTCAGCGCCCTGGGTCGCGAAATTCAGTCGGGAGCCGGTATCCCCATCCGCGATGTGATACAAACCGATGCTGCCATCAATCCCGGGAACTCCGGAGGCCCCCTGTTGAACTCCTCCGGCAAACTCATCGGAGTGAATACCGCCATTTACAGTCCTTCAGGTGCTTCTGCCGGTATCGGCTTTTCTATCCCCGTAGAAGTAGTGAGTTGGGTAGTTCCCGAACTTATCCGCTTCGGTAAAATACAGCGTCCTTCCCTGGGGGTAGAGTTCGCCCGCCAATCCATCGTGGAGAGACTTGGGCTGCAGGGCGCACTCGTCATAGAGGTGTATCAGGGCTCTGCTGCCGAGCGGGCAGGTATTCAACCCACGGTGCGCACCAGAAGCGGCGCCATCCGACTGGGAGATATCATCATTGCCATCAATGGCGATAAAATCAAGGGTTACAGCGATGTGGTACTCGCCCTGGAAAAATATAAGCCGGGGGAAACCGTACGTATCACTGTGCTAAGAGACGAAAAAAACGTTTCCATAGACCTTAAACTCGATGCAGCCCGGTAATTTCTGAATTTGGCGAACAATTTCGCCACTTGGATTATTATTAGAACGACTCATCAGGGGTGCCGTTGCATGCTGTAGCGGCTGAGATCACACCCTTTGTTGTACTTCGCAGGTACAACAGGAACCTGCCCGGGTAATGCCGGGAAGGGAAAATGTGCGAAAGGGGTCATTGTTTACACGCCGTTTTGCCCCTGAGACGGTGGATTTATTCACCGTTTGCTTTATTTCATTATGCGTCTAATTTTATGCTCAGCGCTGCTCATCTGCTTCGGATGCCAATTTCTGCATGCCCAAAATTCCATATCCGGCAGGGTATTTGATGCTTCCGGCAAACCCCTTGTAGCAGCCAATGTGGTCATTGCCAAACTTGCAAAAGGTGCCGCCACCGATGCCACAGGATTTTACCAGATCACGGAATTGCCCGATGGGGAGTTTAATCTGGAAGTATCCTATCTCGGGTTTGAAACAACCGGCCGTCAAGTCCGCCTTCAAGGGAAAACGATATTGACCAATCTGGACTTCGAACTTCGCGGTTCGGGCTATGCCATGGAACCCCTGCTGGTAAGAGCCACCCGCGCCACACGACGTACACCCATGACGTACAGCGCCATGAATAAAGAGGACATCCAGGCGCAAAACCTGGGCCTCGATGCCCCTTATCTCTTTCGCTGGACGCCATCGGCCGTAGAGACCTCGGATGCCGGCGCCGGCGTGGGCTACACCGGAATACGCATTCGCGGTAGCGATGCCACCCGCATCAACGTCACCATCAATGGCATCCCGCTCAACGACGCAGAATCCCAAAGCGTTTATTGGGTCAACATGCCCGACTTTCTCAGCTCGGTGGACAATATCCAGATTCAACGCGGAGTGGGCTCCTCCACCAATGGCGCAGGCGCTTTTGGGGCTTCCATCAACCTTCAGACCAATACCCTCCCCCAGGAACCCCATGCTTCCGTAGGATGGAGTGCGGGCTCCTTCAATACCCATAGGCAAAATGTGCAATTCGGCAGCGGAAAGCTCTCCAATGGATTCAGCATGGAAGGCAGGTTATCCCGAATCACCTCTGACGGCTACATCGACCGCGCCTCCTCTGACCTCAGATCATGGTACCTCGGCGCAGGCTGGACCGGTAAGCAAAGTCTGCTCAAATTCAATATCTTCTCAGGTCAGGAAAAAACGTATCAGGCGTGGTACGGCGTCCCCGCCGATTATCTGGACGACCCCGTGCTGCGCCGCTTCAACCCGGCAGGCACCGAACGCCCCGGAGCACCTTATGACAACGAAACCGACAACTATCGCCAGACGCATTACCAATTGTTGTACAACACCCAATTGCACCCCAACTGGAACCTCAACCTTGCGCTTCATTATACCCGCGGTGCCGGATATTACGAACAGTACAAGGCCGGAGAATCCTTTGCAGCATATGGCATACCCGATGTGCTCACCACCACTGATACCATACGAACTACAGACCTCATCCGCAGACTATGGCTCGACAACCACTTTTACGGCACCGTATTTGCCCTTACCTGGCGCAGTGCAGATGAACGCCTGGAGTCTGTGACCGGCGGAGCCTTTAATATCTACGAAGGGCTCCATTTTGGCGATGTCATCTGGGCTGAGTTTGCTGCCACCCTGCCAAAAAATTTCCGCTACTACGAAAACGATGCGCAAAAGAGGGATTTTAACATCTATCAAAAATGGAACTACCGGTTCGCTTCCAGATGGGATGCCTACCTCGACCTCCAATACCGGACTGTGGACTATACCTTTTTCGGCTATAATCGCCAGCTCCAACAGGTGGACCAATCTGTTGACCTGCACTTTTTCAATCCAAAATTCGGTCTGCAATTCCGTCCCGGAAAGTCATCCGAAGCCTATGCTTCTTTTGCCGTAGGCCACCGGGAACCCAACCGCAACGATTTTACCGAAAATGCGCCCGACACCAGACCTGTGCCGGAAAGACTGCTGAATACGGAGATTGGATACCGGGTAGTTGGCAAAAATGGTGCGCTGGGTATCAACGGCTACCACATGTATTACCAAAACCAGCTAGTACTGAATGGCCAAATCAACGATGTGGGAGAATATGTGCGCATCAATGTGGATCGAAGCTACCGCGCTGGGATTGAGCTCGTTGCCGAATATCGCCTGCTGCCGGCACTCAAAGGCACTGTACAATACACGCTCAGCCGAAATCGCATCCTGGAGTTTACAGAGTTTGCCGATGTATATGATGCGGATTTTAACTGGCTGGGGCAACAAGCCATCCTTCGCCGCGATGCACATCTGGCCTTTTCTCCCAACCACATTGGCAACGCCTCTCTGGCGTGGGATGTATTCGGCCAACCCGAAGCCAAATCCCATCTCATGGCAACACTGATGGGCAAATACGTATCCAGGCAGTTTATTGACAACTCCTCCGATACCAACAACACCCTGAAACCTTATTTTTTCAGCGATTTGAGACTGAATTACGGCATCAAACCGGGATTTGTGCAGCGACTTGATTTCCAGGTACTGATTCAAAATCTCCTGGACGCACAATTTGCTTCCAATGCGTGGTCTTACCGGTATTTATATGAGGGTGACACGCTGCTGGACCAGGGATTTTTTCCGCAGGCCGGCATCAATTTCCTGGTTGGGGTAAATGTGACCTTTTAGATTAGGCATTACTCATTCAATAGCGCCGCCGCAACTGGAGCCGGCACCGGCAGTGCAACCGTAACAATGGTTGTTGAGCACGATACTTCTCTGTTGCAGAGCCTCCAGGTCGAAATCCTCAATATGACGGCTTCGCTCCTGAGCAACCTTCAAGTCGAGCATCTGATTGAAATCACAGTCGTACAGATACCCTTGCCAACTCACTGAAATGGTATTGCGGCACATCAGGCCGGGAATGGTGGAAGGATTAAAGGCATCCAACAGGCTCTCCATGTAAGACTCGTAATTGCCGCTTTGAAGTAGGTAATCCAGGAAGCGGCTGATAGGCATATTGGTGATGGTGAACAGGTTGTTGAAAACGATGCCATATTTTTGCTGTAGATGTCGCTTGAACTCAATCTCCAGTGTGGCCTGGCTGCCCGGAAGGAAAGCACCGGATGGATTATACACCAGATCCAGTTCAAGCCCGGAACCTTCGCGGCCATACCCCACGGCATTGAGGAGTTGCAAGGCGCGGATGGAATCTTCAAATACCCCGTCACCGCGTTGTGCATCAGTGCGCAATTTGGTGAAGTACGGCAGAGAGGATACCACATTGACCCTGTGGCTGGCTAAAAAATCCGGTAAATCCCCGTATTTGGGATTGGATACAATAATGGTGAGATTACAGCGGTCAATGATTTTTTTGCCTAATGTACTGAGAGACTCCACAAACCAGCGAAAGTCGGGGTGCATTTCCGGAGCGCCTCCGGTGATATCCACTGTATGAATGGTAGGAGTAGCCGCAATAATATCGAGACATCTTTCCAGATGCGCACGAGACATCAGTTCGTGCTTGCGGTCCGGACCGGCATCCACATGGCAATGGGCGCAGCTTTGGTTACAAAGCTTGCCGGTATTGACTTGAAATATTTCTATCGCGGAGGCGCGCAGCGGACTGAAGCCCAAGGCGTCCAACTTATCCGCGAAAGCGGGAAAGGCAGGTGTTTCAGGCCGATGTCCCTGAAGTACTTCAAGTTGGACGAAAGTGCTGGAAAGCTCGCTTCCTCGGGCTGCCAGAGATTTTACTTTTTGATGAATACTCATATTTACAGACCTAAGAGGCGGCGGTTAAGACCTTCATCGCTGTGGTTGCCGGCGAAGTCGTCGAATGTTTTTTCAGTAACCTCAATGATATGTCGGCGGATAAACTCGGCGCCTTCGCGGGCACCCTGTTCAGGGCTTTTGATGCAACATTCCCACTCCATGACTGCCCAGCCATCGTAGTCGTACTGGGATAGTCGGCTGAAGATGCCTTTAAAATCCACCTGACCATCGCCGGGAGAGCGGAAACGGCCTGCGCGTTCGCTCCAGTCGAGGTATCCTCCGTAGGCGCCGGTACGGCCGTTGCGGATATATTCAGCATCTTTGACGTGGAACATGCGGATAAATTCGTGGTAAATATCAATAAACTGGAGGTAATCAATTTGCTGGAGGATGTAATGGCTGGGGTCGAAAAGAATATTGACACGTGGATGTTCACCGGTGGCGGCCAGAAACCGTTCGAAAGTGACACCGTCGTGGAGGTCTTCACCGGCATGAATCTCGAAGCAGAGGTCAACGCCGGCAGCATCGAATTTATCGAGAATGGGGAGCCAGCGCGTAGCGAGTTCAGCGAAGCCGGTATCGGCAAGCCCTTTGGGTCGTTGAGGCCATGGGTAAAAATACGGCCAGATGAGTGCGCCGGAGAAGGTGGCGTGCACCTCGAGGCCGAGATTTTTGGAGGCCTGGGCAGCGTAGTGCAATTGCTGTACGGCCCATTCGGTGCGGCCTGCGGGGTTGCCGTGAAGTTCCTTAGGGGCAAACGCGTCGAAAAGGGCATCGTAGGCGGGATGTACCGCTACAAGTTGGCCTTGCAGGTGGGTAGAAAGTTCTGAAATCTCAAGCCCGAACTGTTGGATACGGCCGCGAAGTTCGTCGCAGTAAGTTTTGCTTTCGGAGGCAGTTTTTAAGTCAATAAGACGGGACTCCCATGTGGGAATCTGTACC
>CAYTNI010000135.1:0-7787 GCA_964439115.1 uncultured Saprospiraceae bacterium | reverse complement strand
GTGATGATCTGATGATACTTCGCGAGCCTTTTGAAGTGCAGCAAAACAATAAGTCAATGCCTGAATGGGAGCACTTTGTTGAATATGGGTGGCAGAATCCAGAAAGATATTGATTTTGAGCGTGTAATGGCCGGCTTTGGCTATGGCTTCCTGCATGCCTCTGGGCAATTGGCTCTCAATTAGCGATTGACCCGGGGCTTGATGGTAGAACCAGAATAGAAAGTAACCCAAAAAAATTAAGGGATAATGCCCTCCCAGTTTTAGCGATATTTTCATTCCTGGCAGAAAGATGTTGGCATGTCTAAAATTTAAGGAAATAAAGCAAGTAATTTTTTGTAAAATTTTGGCTTCCCGTTCAGGGTATTTTTTGAATCTCAAGGGGGACGGTTTTGTTTCACGCAGAGATACAAAGGAGGGATTTTCAGGTTTGTTGCTGGTTTTTTGTAAGCGCCGGCCTTTATTTTAAATCTTTGACATAGTTCATTGAACAAACCCAAACTGCTTTGGTATAAAGCCGCAATGCCCCATTCCTCGAAAATTCCCATATTTGCAAAAAAAAAGATATGCTCAAGTCAGCCGCCCTCCTCATTTTTTGCCTCTGGGCGAATCTGCTTTTTGCACAGGTTCTGGTAATCAATGAGCTGGATTGCGACACGCCCGGCATTGATGATAAAGAGTTTGTCGAAATAAAATCAGAAACCCCCAATTTCTCCCTGAACGGTTATGTCCTGGTTTTCTTTAATGGCTCTGCCGCAGGAGGTAATGCCAGCTATCTCACCCTCGACCTCTCCGGCTATTCTACGGATATCAACGGCCTGCTGCTCATTGGCAGTGCCACAGTAGCTCCCTTTCCGCAGTATCTTATCCCGGTTAATATGATTCAAAACGGAGCCGATGCCGTCGCTATTTACCAGGGTTCCGCAGCCAATTTTCCCGATGGCACCCTGGCATTCGTGGATCAAACGCTCGTAGATGTATTGTTATATGACACCAATGACCCCGACGCCGCCGGGCTTATTGCCATCTTTCAGGCTTTTCGCCCCGATATTGAGCAAATCAGTGAAGGTCCTGGCAATAATACCAATTCCATCCAGCGCGCCAATGACGGCTCCTACTTCGTCGGCGTGCCCACACCTCGTCGGCTGAATGACGGCACCGGTGTTATACTCAACGGATTGTTTTCAGGATTTGACCAAACGCTGTATAATGAAGGAGAGTCTTTCACCATTCAATTTATCTTAGATCAACCGGTGGCAGAGGACCTCACACTGAGATTCCGACTCAGTCAGGGGGATTTCCAACAGGCAGACTTCTCCGGGGATACGACCGTGCTCATTCCCGCCGGCCAAAACACAGCATCCACCACTATTCAGCTTCTCGATGATGACCTCGATGAAGGTGATGAGCTCATGCTCTTCCGATTAGACCCACTACCCGCCAATTTTCTGCTGCTCAACAACAATGTAGTACTGCGCTGTGTGGATAACGATTACCGGATTGCACCCTTCGGAACCCCCCTTCAACCCACCTACGGCATCGTGCAAAGCACACAGGCTCCCGGATATTACGATGCCATAAACGGACTTTCAGGAATGGCCCTTCGCGAAGCTTTGCAAAATATTATCGCCAATCCGGCCGAGGTACGGGCACATTCTTATGTTGATGTAGTGGAGATCATTAAAGTGGCAGACCAAAATCCGCTCAACAGCAATCAGGTGTGGCTGGTCTATCAGGAAAGGGGCATTCCCAAGCTCGATTTTCAGTCCGGCTCAAGCAATATTGGCGTCTGGAACCGCGAACATACCTTCCCCCGCTCGCGCGGTGGATTCAACAATATTGACGCGGATACCCTGGCTGATGGCATTGATTTTTATTGGCCTACCAACGCAGATTCTGTGCGTCACGCCAATTCCGATGCACATGCCATCCGTGCCGTCAGTGCCCAGGAAAACAACAGCCGCGGAAATCAATTTTATGGCCAGTACAGCGGCCCGATGGACACTCAGGGGCGTTTCAAGGGCGATGTGGCACGATCCATCTTTTTCTTAGCCGTGCGCTACAATGGGCTGGAAGTCGTACCCGGCTATCCGGATGGTATAATCGGTCACTTTGGCGACCTCGATACCCTGCTGAGCTGGCACCGCAATGACCCACCGGATGACTATGAAATGAACCGCAATAACGTCGTTTTCGAATGGCAGCGCAACCGCAATCCCTTCATTGATCATCCTAACCTCGTAGAATATCTGTGGGGCAACCAAATCGGACAGATCTGGTCGCAAATATCTTCCACCTCCCAGCCGGAACAAGCACTTCCCGTGGCCATTTTTCCCAACCCCGCCAGGCATTCCGTTAATATTTCCGGATTGAACGGCAATTATAAGGTGGAACTTTTCAACCCACAGGGCAAAATGCTCGGTTCCCGCTTCATGAACGGGGATAGCTCATGGGAACTTCCTCCCGCTAAAGGCCTGCTGTTACTCAAAATTACTTCCGCCGGAAAAACAGTAACCCGGAAGCTGCAGGTGCATTGATTCCTCCTTCCCAAGGGTTTTTAGGCGCTCGTCTTGCGGTAATTCAGCACCGCAAGGCCATTCACCATTACCGCCGCCCCTAAAATGATGGCAAAATGGCGATATACATCCATAAAAGTACTCCCTTTCAGCATCACCAGTCGCATCACCTCCACAAAATAGGCAATGGGATTGAACCAGGTGAGCCGCTGCGCCCACAGTGGCATGGACTCAATAGGGGTAAACAATCCGCTGAGCAAAATAAATACCAGTAGGAAAAACCAGGCCATAAACATCGCCTGCTGCTGCGTCTCTGTTACGGTGGAGACCAATAATCCCAGCCCAAGCAGAACCAGCAGGTAGGCGCCGGCAAACAAAAACACCAGTCCGATACTTCCCACCATGGGGATATCAAATGCCAATTTTCCCACTACCAGCCCAATGGCGAGACTCAAAAGGCCCAGTATCCAAAAGGGTAATAACTTACCTATGATAAACTGATGCTTCCGAATAGGGGTAACATTGATTTGTTCAATGGTGCCCACCTCCTTCTCCTTGACGATGTTCATCCCGCTGAGAAACATGCCAATCAGGGTGATGAGCATGACTAAAATGCCAGGTACCATAAAGGCATCATACGACAACTCCGGATTGAACCAATTGGAATAGGTAATGTCAATAGGAGGGGATACTCCGCTTACGCCTAGCCAGTCTATCCGCAAATCCTCCGAAAAGGAACCGATGATCTGCTGTGAATAAGCACTCGCTACGCCGGCTTTCACGCCGTTGATAGCATTCACAATGAGCTGAACCTCCGATTTGCCATTCCGCCGTAGTTCGTATGCCATTCTCGGAGGGATTTCCAGGACCAGATCGGCTGTTCCGGTTTGCAAATCACGAATTCCATCCTGACTGGAAAAAGACGTGGCCGAAATCAGGAAAAACCCCGATGCCCGAAAATGACTGATTAACGCCCGCGAGACGGCGCTTTGGTCGCGGTCAATCACATGCATCCGTATGTTGCGCACCTCGTAATCCGCCGCATTGGAAAGTACCAGCAATTGTACCACCGGCATGAGAAAAATCAGGCGCGCCAGCACTTTGTGCCGGAAAATTTGCAGAAACTCCTTGCGCACCAAAAAAAAGATTATCCTCATGCTCCCTCCAATCGTATTTTGAAATTTTTAATACTCAGAAATATGAAAAACAAGGCCATAACGCCGAGTGCTGCCGTTTCTTTCCACAATTCTGCGAGGGTGTTGGCTTTGAGCATCACACCCCGTAGGATGATCAGATACCATTTTGCCGGTATGATATGGCTCATTATCTGTAAAGGCTTGGGCATGGACTCAATGGGGAAAATGAATCCAGAAAGCAAAATGGTGGGGAGCATCAGCCCGAGCATGGATATCATCATGGCCACTAGCTGGCTGTTGGTTAGGGTAGAAATGAAAATTCCCAACGCCAGTGCAGTTATTACAAAGAGCAATGACTCGCCGGCGAGGAGCCATAAGCTTCCGCGCACCGGCACCCCGAAAACCATTACGCCCAAAGTCAGGATGATGAGGGTAATCATCCCAGAAATCAGGGTGTAGGGAGCTACCTTCCCAAGGATAATCATTGCAGGGTGCAAAGGAGACACAAGCAGGATTTCCATGGTACCGTTTTCTTTTTCCCGGGTGATGGCAATAGAGGTCAGCATCGCTGAAATCAACATCACCAAAATGGTTACAATGCCGGGAACAAAAAGGAATACGCCTTTCATTTCCGGATTGTACAGCATCCTGGTTTCCACCTCCAAATGAAGCGGCAGAACGGCATTATCCGACATTTCTGCCTGATAGTCCCGAATGATGGCTGAAGCGTAATTGATCAAAGTAGTGGCTGTGTTGGGGTCAGAGGCGTCGGCAATTATCTGTATCTGCGCATGGTGGTTCCGCTGAAAACGCTCCGCAAAATTGGGTGGGAATACAATGGCCAGCTTGATGGCGCCTTTTTGAAAACTTTGGGTGAGGCTTTCCGTTCCCCGTTCATGCAATACCAACTCGAAATACCCGCTTGAGTGCATCCGCTGCGTGATTTGCCCGCTCATCTCGTCGAGAGAAGGATCTATGATGGCAATCCTGGCGTGGTTGATTTCATTGGTGATGGCAAACCCAAACAGCAGAATCATGACAATCGGCATGCCCAACAGGATAAGTAGCAAACGCTTATCGCGCAGAATGTGCAAACTTTCCTTCCAAAGCATAATCATGACCGGAAATTGTTTTCGTCGAATCACCGCAAAATGACTAATTTACCTACCCCACCTGCAAAAAAACCATCTGCTGCGGTTTGGTATTGCATAAAATCATTGCCCTTGTTGTCTTTGGCAATAATCTGGTAAAGATATACGCCGTTGGCCAGGGGGCCGCCAAAACTATCGGTTCCATCCCACGCAAAATCGGTCTGGTGGGTGCCCATCCGCAAAGGCCCAAGGTCATTTTGGGTAAGTTCCCTGACAATCCTGCCGGAAATGGTCATGATACGAATGACAAAAAATGCCGGTGGCTCTTCTCCGGTAAGGGTATAAACAAACCGGGTGGACTGGGAAAAAGGATTGGGATAATTCAATACATTGGATATCCGTGATGTGGTAATGACTTCAAAATTAATTCGATAATCCAGCGCTCCTCCCTGATTGCCACTTACGTCCTGACCTTGTGCGATGAGGGTGTATATCCCATCTTCGGTAAAATGCGGATTAATCTCCAAAACAGAGCGGTTTTCCGAACCTGCCTCGGCCGATGCGGGTAGGAAGCGAACATTAGCGCCATCTAAGGCAACCGGAGTAACATCATTGGCCCCAGGGTATTTCAAAAGAACCTTGAACAAAGCAGTATCGCGCAGTCGCAGCCAGGGGTTTTCATCCCGCAGACTGATGGCGATGAGGGGGCGGGCGCCCACAATTTCACCATCCATGATGCGCCTGCCATCAAAGGTGACCTCCATAAGCGGGTTGCGCTCATCTTCCCGTACCCAGAAATTGCGAATCCCGGTGTTGTTGAACCAATACAATTCCGACTGTTCGCCTCTTGGGTTTACTTCGATAAATAGTTGCTGAGGCCCCCGAAGTTGTCGGGTATCCACGGTAACTGATGCCATCAAAGTATCACCTGCCGGCAGAGGCCTGAATGCGTATTCAACCGGTGGGAGGTCGCCGCCGGCATTCTTGACGGTAAACCGAACCGGCAGGCTGTCTAAGGGCTGGGTACCCGGATTGCGAATGGCCAGTTGAAGCCTTAAAGGCGCCCCTTGCATCAAAGTATCAGATTCTAAACGGTAACCACTGGCCGGATCAATGGCCGCGTCAGGCAAAGCGGTGTAAAGTGTTCGCCAGTAGGGTATCTGAGGTGCACTTCGAAAGGTGGTATCGGTGGTGCGAAACTTCAACCGCAGCCTGGGAAATTCCAGGGCATCAATATGGCTCAATGAAGTATCAAACGCGGTAATCGAGGGCATCAACAACACTTCACTCGAATCTGCGCGTATGCCAAACAGGTCTAATCGCCAGATATCTTCAGCCGTGAATTCTTCCAGCCGCCAACTTAGTGTATGCCACTGCTGAGCCGGGCCTATGGGCGTAGAATGGACTTCCCCCCTATCCCAGCGTCCTTGGATATAAACGGTTTGTTCCAACGGCTCCTCCAGGTTACCAAGCTGTTCAATGGCTTGGAATCCGGGGTCATCTTTTTTATACACTAACATATAAGGGCGTGGACCCATTGACGCTGTGGAGCGAATCAGGCGGGCTCCCTGGGCCTCCAATACCTGGAATAGGTTGGTGCTGTAAATCAGGGAGTCGTTTGCCCATTGCTCCGGTGCATAACTGGTATTGGCGTATTGTATGGTGTAAAGGATAACATAGTTGCCCGACGGTATGGTATCGCGCAAAAAATTAACAGCCCGCTCCCGCCAGGAGGCCGAGTTGGTCCAAAAAGGGAAATGCCCGTGGTTATTGGCCCAGGTGGTGGGCTGCCGACTGCCAAATAATCCGGGATAAGGGTTCAGCCAGGGGTCGGCGGTCAGAGAGTCCAAGGTGAAGATATAAATGCCCGCATTGACCGGATTGTCATAAGGGATAAAAGGGTGCGGGTCGTTGTTGATGTCTAGCCCTACATTGAAATTGGGGAAAAGGCCGTTTCTTATCCGGATGGTTTTCAGGTCATCCAGGAATTTTAACCGCCGGCTTACCGTATCCATTTCCATGTTGATGAGGCGATTGCCGGCCTGCTGGAAGTAATGCGACTGGTTCCAGCCCTCTCCGGAGTTTTCAAGCCACAGGAAAGAACTGGTTCGCCATTGAAAACCTATGCCCTCGATACTGTCCGGGCTGATACGCCAGTAATACACGGTGCTGTCGCGCCATGGTGACGAAGGCGTCCACGACAAAACCCCTCCGGTACTGTTCAGGGTATGGCTCAATAGGAGTGGGCTGTCAAAGGTCGGGGTAGTGTCCAACTGGAAATGGTAATTCTGACCTTCGGCAAACGGATCTGTGGTGCCGGCACGGAGGGAGATTTCGGAGCCTCCGGCAATTCCTTCATCTGGGGGAAATATAGGAATGGCGCTATTTTCAAAAACAAAAAACTCGATACCCCTTTGCCCCTGTTCATCGGCGAGGAAGTTGTTTTGCTTTGCCGCCGGAAGAGGCCCTTCCGCAAGTATATTATTCGGGTCCAGATGAACGAAAAACCTATTTAAACCTTTTGCCCGTGCTCCAAAAAGGGGCAACCTGAAGGAATAGGTCGCCGCATAAGCCGGTACAGGCAAACGACTGCGCAATACCAATAGTTCCAGCCCGTCGGGAAATTGCCGGATGATTTCCAAGTCGAAACTGTCCTGCACCGCCTTCCCGATATTCCGAATGGTAAACGCTAAAGTTACGCTGTCCATTTGGGTGTTTAATGGCTGTGGCACCACTTTTGCCTCAGCTCGCTGGATAAGTAGGTCGGCTTGATCAAATGGATGGAGGGTAATGGCCGGATCACCCTGAAGACTGAACTGTTGCATCAACACGCGCAGGCCGTAATTGGGGGTCTGGTCAAACTGCCGAGTTACCTGTTGCGCAGTGGCACCGATGGATTTACCGTAAAATGCACCGCCAGATAAGGAAAACCAGCTTTGCCCAAGAGTCTGTAGGGATGTAATGTACCCCAACCCGGTGGTGGCAAAAAAAGCAATGGCGCCTTTATCCGGCTGGAAGATGAATTGCTCTCCAATACTTCGCAGGTT
>CAYTNI010000134.1:0-7862 GCA_964439115.1 uncultured Saprospiraceae bacterium | reverse complement strand
GGATTTGTGAAAGGATATCCACATATTTTTCACCGCCGATAGTGCCGGGTTCTCCCTTACCGTCAATGATATTGCCTTCAGCATACACCACGGCAATCTTTTGACGGGCACTGAAATTAGACTTTGCCGGATTGCCCTGGTTATAAGCTTCGATGGACATGGTAGGAAATTTTTCCCCTTCTTTCATGCCCAGTTTCTTGCGGACGTCGTTCATCATTTCGTCGTGATAACCCAAAACATCCACCATCTTCAAATCCAGGGCCTTTTGAGGCATAAAAGCGAGGTACCCATCGGCAATTCGGCGCAATTCCGGAATGGGAATGCCACGGCCTTCGGAAATATCGGCGAGGAATTCAGCATAAATTACATCGAGGTACTCGCGAATCTGCAGGCGATTTTCCTCTGAAATATTGTTGCGTCTGAAAGGCTCCGTAGCGCTTTTAAACTTGCCGGCATAGTA
Organism: uncultured Saprospiraceae bacterium; assembly: GCA_964439115.1. Taxonomy (GTDB): domain Bacteria; phylum Bacteroidota; class Bacteroidia; order Chitinophagales; family Saprospiraceae; genus UBA2329. The sequence continues at coordinate 7,402 of CAYTNI010000134.1, read as the reverse complement.
AATTTGCATCTTGACGCCCACCTTGTCGAGCATATCCTTGAAAAAAGGAATTTCGGCAGCAAAACCTCTGAAGTCCAGTAGCCCTACCGGATTGAGATAAACCTTGTCGGCAGCAGATGCGAGATAATAGCCACCCTGGCTGTAGTTATTGGCATACGCGTATATAAACTTGCCTTCTTTTTTGAATGCTGCAAGCGCATCCCGAATCAAATCAGCAGTGGCCAGTCCGCTCATCAGTCCATCAGTTTCGAGTAAAATGCCCTTGACGTTGTCATCAGCTTTGGCCCGCTCCAGCGCATCCAGAATTTCATGAACACCCAGGACTTTCTGGTCTTTCAACCGAAAGGGATCCAGCGGAAGGTTATTGGTCTTTTCCGGAATAGGCTTGTTGAATTTGAGATGAAGTACCGTATTGGCCTTTACGGGAATCTTCTCCTCTTCCATAGACCCGGCAATGCCTGCTATGATTAAGACGGAAATAAGCCCTAGAAGGAGCGAACCGACGATTACCCCCAAACAGGATGCAAAGAAAAACTTTACGAATTGACTCATTGTAAAACGAATTTATCACTACACGAAATTCACGTAAAATTAACAACAACTGCCCGCGTTTGACTTCAATTATTAGATAAAAGCCATGTTTTGGGCGACAATCCCTGAATTCTGACCCCATGACCATTGAAAAAATACTACTTTTGGACGTTGTTTTCCTGTTTATTTGCTTACACATGAGAATATTTTACGCCTCAATCCTTGGGATTTGCACCATTTTTTTTGGCAATCACTTGTTTGCTCAAAACCTGGAGGTCACCAATGCGCCACCAATTACGCCGCAGAATCTCATCACCAATATTTTCCTGGGAGATGGGGTAGAAGTGCTAAACGTCTCTTACCAAGGCTCGAACAACTCGGTAGGGTTTTTCAAAACCGGTCAGAATGCAGTCGGCATGGAGCGAGGTATCGTCATGACCACCGGAAGAGCAGTAACCGCCGGCCTGGCTTTCGGTGTTGCCGAACCCGGCTCTTCACAGGCCAGTGTGGACAACCAAAGCAACGTTTCTGACCCCGACCTCGACGCCATCGCTGCCGGTGAGGATGTATTTAATATCACCAAATACGAAATTACCTTCATCCCGATTGCCGATACCCTGCGATTCCGATATGCCTTCGCCTCTGAGGAATATCCGGAATTTGTCTGTAGCGAATTCAACGATATCTTTGGTTTTTTCATCAGCGGTCCCGGCATCAATGGGCCTTTTCAAAATAATGCCATCAATATTGCCCGCATTCCGGGCACCAACCTGCCGGTAACCATCAACAACGTCAACTCAGGCCAGGTGGGTAATGCAGGCGAACTCGTCAACTGCACGCCTCCCCGCGGTTCCCTCGCTTATGGCCAATACTACAACGACAATGACGACTCCCCCAACTTTCCCATCTACGATGGCATCACCGATGTATTCACCGCGGAGGCCATTGTGCAACCATGCCAGATATATACCATCAAACTCGTTATCTGTGATGTAGGGGATGCCGTCTATGACTCCGGGGTGTTCCTGGAAGCCAAGAGTTTTGGTACCGGCTCCCTGGATGTACAAGTCGCCACTGCCAGCCTTGATGGCTCTATTGCAGAAGGTTGTGCTGTGGGCAGACTTGCCTTCTCTCTGCCCAATCCTGTAGAATCTCCTTATTATATTGATTACAGCCTTTTTGGTGAGGCAGTCAATGGCATAGATTATGCTCAACTTCCAGATTCTTTGTTTATTCCTGCCGGCGAAAGCTCTGTTTTTCTGGATATCATAGCCTTCGAGGACGGCATTGTCGAGGGGTCTGAAACCTTACTCATTGATGTTCAGCGAGACCCCTGTAACCGCGATACTTTCCAAATCATGCTTCGCGATAACCCTTTGCTCAAACCCGACCTCGGACAGGATACCCTTATCTGCGCCGGCTCTCCGGTACAACTCAATGGGTCAATTCCTGTAGTGCTGCCGCCGCCACCCACCTTCCGGAATACCAACAATACACCTGTTGCGCAGACCAACGTCCCGGTATTTTCAAATATCAATGTGAATGGGGTCATTCCAGGTACGCTAAGCCCGGCCGCCCTGCAATCTGTATGTATCGACAGCTTGTCCCACCAGTGGATTGATGACCTGGATATCTTTCTCATCACCCCCGGCGGTCAATTTCTGGAACTGAGCACCGATAATGGCGGCAATGGGGGCAATGGCCTTGCGCTCGATTACATCCGGCGAGCCTGTTTTACACCCTCCGCTACTACGCGCATCAACTTCCCCGGCCCTCTTGCCCCTCCATCGGCTTTGCCCTTTACCGGCAACTGGCTCCCGGAAGGGGAGTGGAACGATATCTGGGGAGGCCCCACTAACGGACAATGGCGACTTCAACTCATTGATGACACCAATAGTGCTACAGGTACGCTTCACAGTTGGTCCATCACCTTTAACCGCACTTATGATATCCAATATGAATGGACTAATCCTGCATCCCTGAGTTGTACCTCTTGCCCCGACCCAATAGCAACTCCCGCAGAAGATCAGGAATACATCCTGTCAATTTCCGATTCCTATGGATGCACTACCGCTGATACCATCCTCATTGAGGCCGTGCCCGCACTGGATGCCCCATTGGCCACATGCACCGACCTTACCGCCAACGCCATCACCGTCAGTTGGCTACCTGTGGCCGGCGCCACTGGATACGAAGTTAATGTGAATAACAGCGGATGGCAACAACCCTCCGGCAACAATTTGTTTACGTTCGCCGGACTGAACAGTAGCCAAACCGTAGAGTTTTTCATCCGTGCTATGGGCTTATGTCCTGGTACCATAGATACACTCCAATGCCAAACACTCGCCTGCACACCGCCCAATTTAGCCGCAGAAGTAATTAATGCCACCTGTGCCGGCAGAAGCGACGGTGCAGTTGCCTTGAGTTCTGCCAATGCCGTTGGTACACTTTCTTATGAATTAAATGGTCAAACCAACAGCTCCGGGGCATTTTCAGGGCTTGGCCAGGGCCAATATGTGGCCACACTTACCGATGAGGCCAATTGTCCCGCATCATTTTCCTTTGAAATTGACGCTCCGCAGGCGCTCTCTTTCACCCCATCCCTAATTGATTCCGTAAGTTGTGCCGGCAATGCTGATGGTTCCGCCACGGTGTCGGTCAGCGGTGGACAGGCGCCCTATCTTTTCCAATGGGATAATGGGGAACAAAACCCGATTGCAGTGGCTCTGAATGCCGGTATTCACACGGTCACTATCACGGACCAAAGTGGGTGCTCCGGCACTGTAGAAATTACAGCTCCGGAACCACAACCCCTCACCCTGACGATCGAAACCACTGATGTGAGTTGTGCCGCCGCTTCCAACGGAACTGCTACCGCTCAGGCCAATGGTGGTACCGGTCCATTTACTTTCCAATGGTCAACTCCAATGGGAATTGTTCAGAATCCTGTCGTAGCAGGACTTTCCGGGGGCAGCTTGCCACTCACCGTCACCGATGCCAATGGATGTAACGCAGAAACCACTGCGATTATCCAGGAGGCTTCTCCGATTCAACTGCAAAGTCAAATTACTCCAGCCCGCTGTTATGGTCAGGCTGATGGAACAGCCACATTGATTGCAAGCGGCGGAACAGGCGACTTTTCCTTTGCCTGGAGCAATGGTCTGTCGGGATCAAGCCAGGATGCGCTTGCCGCTGGCACCTATCAGGTAACTGCTACTGACGATGCAGGTTGCGAAGAAGCCATTCAGCTCGTTATCCTGCAGCCCGATGCGCCCCTTTCGGTCAGTTGGGAAATCACTCCACTTTCCTGCTTCCAGAGCGATAACGGCAGTGCTACCGCCAGTATCGCCGGTGGAACGCCGGGATACACCCTCGAATGGGAAAATCTTCCGCCAAACAGCCAACTCACCCGTACCGGCATGCCCGCAGGTTTATTTGCAGTAACTATCTCTGATGCAAATAATTGCACCCTTACAGATGAAATTACCGTGCAGGAGCCGCCACTTCTGGAAGGTACTCTACAGACCACATCAGTACTATGCTATGACGGAAGTGATGGTAGAGCCGACGCTACACCAACCGGGGGCACAAGTCCCTACCAATTTGATTGGTCTAATGGTCAGCAAGGCCCTTTTGCAGAGAGTTTAACTACCGGGCCGGTATCTGTCACGATTACCGATGTCAATGGTTGCCAAACTTCTGCCACGGCCACTATTTTACAACCAACGGAGCTGACTTTCAGCTTGCAGACCACCGATGTACGTTGTTTTGGCGCTTCTGACGGCTCAGCCTCTCTCACGATAAGCGGTGGCGTTATGCCATACGATACCCAATGGAGCCACGGGGCTCAGATTCCTTCTGCGGATATGCTTTCAGCTGGAGATTATCAGTTTACCATAACCGACGGAAATAATTGTACCACTACCGGGAGCGCACAGATTTTTCAACCTACCACATTGACCAGTACAATACAATCCGGCAGTGCTTCCTGTGCCGCCCAACCCGACGGCACTGCCCAAATTTCTGTAAGTGGAGGAACCATGCCGTATGCTTACCGCTGGAATGATCCCGCTGAGCAGGAAACACCCGCAGTAAGCGGCCTTAACCCTGGATGGTACACTGTAACCGTAGTGGATGCGCAGCAATGCATCCTTCTGGATTCTGTGTTGGTTGCCGGCTCACCCGCCGTACTCCCCGAGCTCCAGGTCACCGCGGTGCGGTGCTTCGCCGGAAGCGATGGTCGCGCGAGTATAGTTCCCAACGGGGGAACTCCACCCTTTCAATACACATGGAGTGCTCCAGGCATTGGTAACAATCCGACAGCAACGGGGCTTTCAGCAGGAATTTATACTGTAACAGTTACAGATATTCGTCAATGTCAGGCAATTATACAGATAGATATTGCTGAGCCGGCGCCATTGAGCGCCATTGCTACGCCCCGTCATATTGCCTGTGCCGGAAATCCTGACGGAAGTATTGAGCTGACGGTAACCGGTGGGGTTAGTCCCTACCGGTTTGAATGGAACAATGGCGATATCATTGAAGATCCATTTGCTCTCCAATCCGGTTTTTATGCGGTAACCATAACGGATGCCAATGATTGTAGGTTCCAGGCAGAGACTACGATTATTCAGACTACTCCCATTGTTACTACTTTCACCACAGACGCGGTAGATTGTTACGGCGAAGCTACGGGAAGTGCCGCAGTGGTCGTTCGTGGCGGTGCTCCGCCCTATGCATTGGAGTGGAGTAATGGCGCCACAGGTGCGAGTATTGAAAATGTCATTTCAGGAGAATATGTACTAGCCATAACTGATAGTTTGGGCTGCAGAATCGAACGCAGCGTGTTGGTCCCTCAACCTGAGGCGCCTTTGAGTGTAGTGCCTGAAATACTTCCACCATCGTGTTTTGGTGAGACTGACGGCCGTATAGAGCTGGTTGTCGAAGGCGGTACGCCCGGTTATGTTTTCCAACTCAACGACCGGCCGTTTTCAGGCAACCGGATATTTATTTCGTTGGCCGCCGGGGTGTATTCAGCCACTATTCGGGATGCTAACGAATGTTTGTTTGTGTTGGAAGAAATTATACTTCCAGCGCCGGATTCTTTAGTAGTGGATCTGGGGCCGGACATTACCATTCCATACGGGGATTCCTTGCAACTAAATCCGGTCATTTCGGGGGCTGTGGATCCCATATTATGGGTTTGGAGCCCTGATGACAGTTTGTTTTTCAGTTGTTTGAGTTGTCAGAATCCGGTTATTAGACCCAGATACCAGCAGGCTGTTATTTTACGGGTAACGGACAGTAACGGCTGTGAGGGAGAGGATATCATGACTGTATTTGTGGAAAAAAATCCCAGAGCCTTTGTGCCGACGGGATTTACACCAAACGGTGATGGGCAAAACGATCGTTTGTTGGTACATGGTCGATCGGGAACGCGGGTATTGACCTTCCGGATTTTTGATCGCTGGGGGCAGTTGTTGTATGAGGGAGGTGATTTTTGGGTGAATGACAATACGATGGGTTGGGATGGCAGTTTTCGGGGTAGCCCGGTGGAGGGAGGAGTTTACCTCTGGTCGTTGTCAGTAGAATTGAGCGATGGGGCGGTGGAGCAATTTTCAGGAGCGACGCATGTAATCCGATGAACACAATGTGGAGGGGTATTGGGATTTGGGTATTTTTGGTAATTGCATGGAGTCCTATTCTGGCTCAGATGCCCTCCAGGGTCTTAAATAATCTTGTATTTGAGGATGTTGCCATAGATGTTGCACTGGAAAGGGTGGCTGAAAAATCAGGCTATTCCATTTCTTACAGCAGGGAGAGTCTTCCTCCGTTGCGCATATCGGGGCGTTACAGGCGGCAGTCCTTAGATGTTATTTTGGAGAAGATACTTGAAGGTACCGGACTGGCATTTCGTGCCATTGGTAGCCAGATTGTAATTTTCAGGGCGCCGCTTCCTACCGAGCGGCGTCACACGATAAGCGGTTTTATCACTGATTATGATTCCGGGGAGCCGCTTATAGGGAGTATAGTACAATCTTTATGGCCCCGAAAAATAGCGGTTTCCAACGAATACGGGTTTTTCAGTATTACACTTCCGGAGGGGGAGGTCTCTGTGCAGTTTTCTTATCTAGGGTATGAATCGAAGGTGTTTCAATTTGCACTACTCAAGGACACCGTTATGGCCATAGACCTACAGACTTCTCTGGTATTGACGGAAGTTGTGGTCAGCGCTACACCTGCCGGTACGGCGGGTAGTGGTATGCACACGCCATTGCTGGAGCCTTCCGATGCCGAGCTGATGCCTGCGTTGGGTGGTGAGCCGGATATAGTGCGCACCCTTCATTTGATGCCGGGCGTTCAAACCGGCACGGACGGAATTGAAGGTATTTTGGTGCGTGGGGGTTCTCAAGGGCACAACCTGGTGCTCATTGATGGAGTACCTGTGTATAATTACAGCCATGCTGCGGGCATATTTTCTGTATTCAATACGGCAGCGGTGCGCAGCATTCGTTTCCTGAAGGGTGGATTTCCCGCAAGGTATGCCGGACGCCTCGCCTCAGTGCTGGATGTAAGAACCAAGGAAGGTAATACCAAGGCACTTAGTGGCCGAGCAGATGTTGGCGTATTGTCATCGCGCCTTACGCTGGAAGGCCCTATCGTGAAGGATAAAGCGTCGTTTATTGTTTCAGGAAGAAGAACGTACATCGACGTCATAACGAAACCATTCATCCCCGAAGATGGCGCCTTTAGTGGCTCCGGTTATTTTTTCTACGACCTAAATGCCAAGGTGAATTATAAGATTTCGGAAAAGGATCGTCTCTATATCAGTGGGTACTATGGAAAAGACGCTTTTACGTTCGCGACACCA
>CAYTNI010000133.1:0-7902 GCA_964439115.1 uncultured Saprospiraceae bacterium | reverse complement strand
GTTAAGCTCCTCTGCGCCGATGGTACTGCCCCTAAAAGGTGGGAGAGTAGGTCGCTGCCAACTTTTTGTTCTCTCCTTCATCGGAGTTTACTTCCTGAAAGCCTGTCATCCGACAGGCTTTTTTGTTTTATTTACCTTCCTCCCCCATGGAGCAGTGCCTTATCCATTCCCCTTTTGGTATCCTTCAACTTAGCGGAAGTCCCCAAGGCTTACTCAGCGTGAGTCTTATTCCAACACCTCCCGCCTACCCTCTTGCGGAAGAAATTCCTGGCTCTCTCCAGGATGCCGTTGAACAACTTAATGCCTACTTTAAAAGAGAGCTTACTATCTTTTCTCTTTCATTGGATTGGTCGCATTCCCCTCCTTTCTATAAGTCCGTTTGGAAGATTTTATTAAATATTCCATACGGGAAAACTACAACCTACCTCGAAATTGCCCAGCAATTGGGCAATCCCCTTTTGGTACGTGCAGTTGGTCAGGCCAACAGGCACAACCCTTTAGCTATTGTTGTGCCCTGCCACCGTTGTATCGCCAAATCAGGGAAACTTCAAGGGTACGCTTTTGGGCTCGATATCAAGCGTCAGTTATTGCAATTGGAAGCCGGTAATATCATCTCTCAAAACGGTTTTCTCTTTTAACACTTTTTCCAGCCCTTATTTGTCATTAGCTCATTTTATACAGTTGGCGTATTTTTGTACCCTACCATCCGTAATTTTGGTTGGTGCTTAATTTTTATGCCATGGAACTTAATTTTGACCACCTCTCACTGGCTCTGTCCGGTGACCTACTTTCCGATAACCTTTCCCGTACCATTTATGCCACTGATGCCAGTATTTACCGTGAAGTTCCCCTTGCAGTTGCCTTTCCTAAAAATGAACGCGATGTACAGGAATTAATACATTATGCCAAAATACATCAAATTTCCCTGCTTCCAAGAACCGCAGGAACCTCCTTGGGAGGACAAAGCGTTGGATCAGGAATTGTTGTTGATGTGTCTAAGTACCTCAATAAAATTATAGAGCTTAATGTCGAAGAATCTTGGGTAAGGGTCCAACCTGGTGTGGTTAGAGATGAGCTCAACGCATTCCTTAAGTCCTTCGGCCTTTTTTTTGGACCCATCACCGCCACCGCTTCCCGTGCCATGATTGGCGGCATGGTTGGTAATAATTCCTGCGGTAGCACTTCCATTAAGTATGGCGTTACTCGCGACCATGTACTAGAACTTCGCACCATCCTGAGTGATGGCTCCATAGTTGTTTTTCAGTCATTGCCCGACCTCGAATTTGAACGGAAATGTTCCCTGGATACACTTGAAGGGGCCATTTATCGCCAAATCAGGGATGAACTAACAGACGCGGAAACGCAGAAATCCATTCGTACCAATTACCCCAAACCGGGTATCCACCGTCGCAATACCGGCTATGCCATTGATTTACTTATCAATGGTAAACCCTTTGCTTCAGATGGCCCTGATTTTAACTTCTGCAAATTGCTCGCAGGCTCGGAAGGCACGCTGGCTTTTACTACAGAAATCAAATTGAACCTATCTCCGCTCCCCCCTGCAGAGGATGCCCTTGTTTGTGCTCATTTTGAAACCCTCGAGGCTTCGCTATACGGAGCTCAGGTGGCGATGCGACACGCCCCATACGCCTGCGAGCTGATGGATAAATTTATTCTGGATTGTACCAAGGGGAGCCGGGCACAGGAAAAAAACCGTTTTTTTCTTGAAGGCGACCCCGCTGCTATTCTAATGGTAGAATTTCGCGCTGATACACCCGCGGAAGCTCAGGAAGCGGCTGCCGCGCTTATTGCTGATTTTAAAAAAGAAGGTATAGGCTATGCTTTCCCGGTAGTGTCGGGAAAACAGGCTCTGCAAGTCTTTGCACTGCGTACCGCCGGTTTTGGGGTACTATCCAATGTAAAAGGGGATTCTAAGCCAATCGAGTTTGTGGAGGATGCAGCTGTAGATATTGCTGATTTGCCCAATTATATTGCTGATTTTGCCGCCTTAATGGCTAGCTTCGGGCAACACAGTGTCTATTATGCACACGCAGGTGCCGGTGAATTGCATCCACGACCATCTATCAATCTTAAATCCAGTAAAGGAGTAGAGCAGATGCGGGAAATCGCTGCTGCATGTGCTCGATTAGTCAAAAAATACAATGGTTCACTCAGCGGAGAGCATGGTGACGGCCGTGTCAGAGCCGAATTTATTCCCATGATGATTGGCGAAGACAACTACCAATTGTTGCGCCGAATTAAACATTTGTGGGATCCCAACGGCATTTTAAATCCTGGCAAAATTGTGGATGCACCACCAATGCATACCTCACTCCGATATTTACAAGATGCACCTCCTCCGGATATTCAAACAGTTTTTGATTTTTCTGAAACAAACGGTATCCTGGGACTTGCTGAAAAATGTAGCGGCTCAGGGGATTGCCGAAAATTGGCCCACGTCAGCGGGGGCACCATGTGCCCTTCCTACATGGCGACCCGAAATGAACGTGACACAACCCGCGCAAGAGCCAACGCACTACGAGAATTTCTTACGCGCTCTCATAACGGTCAAAACCGTTTTGCCCATGAGGAGCTTTATGAGGTCATGTCCTTGTGCCTCTCCTGCAAGGGATGCACCTCCGAGTGCCCCTCCGGCGTGGACATGGCGACCATGAAGGCAGAATTCCTGCATCAATACCATAAAATCAAAGGAATCCCTATTCGGTCCAGGTTGTTTGGCCATATTGGATCCATCCATCGAATGGCATCGTTAGCTCCAGGGCTGCACAACGCTGTTTTGGGTAGCCCCACTATTTCCTGGATGTTCAAAAAGTTTTTGGGCGTGGCGGCACCAAGGTCAATGCCTCTGCTTCACTCGTTTACCTTCAGACACTGGTGGAAGAAAACCGGAAGTAAACTTCGTCCTCGCGGCACTCAAAAGGGTAAAGTATATTTATTCTGCGACGAATTCACTAATTACCTGGATACGCCGGTGGGTATTAAAGCTGTGGAGTTGCTATTGCATTTGGGCTATCAGGTGGACATGCCAGAGCACCCCGATAGCGGTAGAGCACACTTTTCAAAGGGACTACTCAATTCGGCTCGGCAACTGGCAATCGAAAATGTCAGGCGATTCAGTAATCTGGTCAGTGCAGAAACCCCCTTGCTTGGCATTGAACCTTCTGCTATCCTCAGTTTCAGAGATGAATACCCCAAACTGGTCGGTCATGAAGCGCGGGAGTCCGCCGTGGAACTTGGGCGCCACTCCTTGATGATAGAAGAATTTTTGGCCGCTGAATTCCAAAAAGGGCGCATTTCCCCTGAGGCGTTCAGCACGGCATCCAGGCAAATTTTACTGCACGGTCACTGCCATCAAAAGGCATTGGCTGGCACTGAATGCTCTGCCTGGGCGCTGGGCATGCCCCGGAATTACCATGTGGAGGTTATTCCCTCCGGTTGTTGTGGGATGGCCGGTTCTTTCGGGTACGAACAGGAACATTATGCCGTAAGTATGCAGGTGGGCGATTTGGTGTTATTCCCGACGGTTCGAAAGTCTGATTCTGCAACCATCATCGCCGCTCCGGGCACGAGTTGCAGGCATCAGATCGCCGATGGTACCGGCCGAAAAGCGCTTCACCCCATTGAAATCTTGTGGGAAGCCATGGTACGATAAAACAACCTTCCTTACATCAGTGAATATTCCATGAAAACTGCAGCCTGACGTTTCTGCCAAAAACCTGACGGTCCAGACTGGAGAAAAGCACCGGGCTCAATTCCTGCGTCTGAAAAGAACTCGCATTCCATATATTATTAATATGAAAAGACCACCTTCTGCCCGGTGTAATCCTGTTAAGGCTAATGTCCATTAGCCAAAGTCCGGAAGGTCGGATACCTGAAACTGCTGTATGTCTCGCCTGCGTTTCCAGCCAAAGTCGCTTTTGAAAAAAACGCTGTTGGTATTTGAAAAAAATATTGCGCACAGATTGATGACGAAATGTATTGTCAAGACCCACGGCAGCAAAATTGAACCCGCCGTACTTCAGCCTCATTTCCATTTGAAAGGGTTTTTCCTTGAATGCGGTAAATAAACGAAAATCAAGTTGACTGATCCGTGTTCTGGTAGTGCTAAGGTCATTGGTTAATCCTGGCATTCGGTTGAATTGTATATGGCTTATCAGGCTAGTTTCGATTTTCGCCTGTAGCGGCATACCCTCAAAAACTTTAGCCAGTTTACCCACCGCCATGACATAACGTGCTGGAAGCTGATCAAAATAATGGGCAATGATGCCCTCCGGCAAAAAATCAAGGGATGGCCCAGTCCTTGAGTGGCCTCTTATTCCTGCAAATTCAAGTGCAATGCCGCGGTCCGCCCAGGCAAAAGTAGTACCAGAAAATCGAATTACCTGTTCAGGCTGAGGCCTGAGCCAAAAGCGACCTGGGATTAAAACAGATTGAAAATTAATAATTTCTATGCCGGGTATCAATGCCTTAAGGTCGAAAGAAGCAGCGTTTTGTGTAATAGAAAATAGCGCATTGCCACCGTCGGGTAGGGAAATCGTCAATGAACTGCTGTATTCCATGAGATTTCTGTTCAAAGGAAACGCATGGTTGGGCACCTTCGAATGTTGTACCATCAGACCGATTCGGTTACTCCATTGAAAAGCGCCCATCGCCCATTGGTATTCCAGGAAAGGCTGAATTTGGAGTTGTCCTGACCGAATTGAATCCGTAGAGAAGTTCGATTCGACTATTGAAGGGGTAAGGTCCTGAATGTCAAAGAATTGTTTTTTAAGGAGCAATTGTTGAAGTGATAACCGAGCGCCGAGTTGCCAAACGCCCATCTTCCCCTGGTTTTGGACCATGACCCGAGTTTGCAAGAGTTGGGTTTGGGAAGGAATCCGCTGTTCCAGTTCTTGAGGTGCTTCCTGGTTGGAATCGGTTAAAAAAAATGCAGCCAGGCGCGTATTGTTGTGTTGAAAATATCGTGTATCGCGGTCAAAGCCAGACTGATAGCCCATGCTGAATTGCACGCCAATTTGTTCGGAGTATTTCTTCTCGAAAAAGAGATTGTGAAAGCCCCTGTAATCGCGCAGGTGATGCCGGAAGTCATAGCGGGTTCCAGTACTTTCTTCCTGAAGTCTTTCCTGCCCGGTAAAGGAAAACCGATTATTGAAATTGTAACTGATCTTTAGGTCTTTTAAGGAAAGTGTTGCCTCAATTTTATTTCGGGAATATTGCGAAAATGCAGTCTGGCGGATATCAAAGACAGCGAATTGAGGAGGGGTACTCAACCAGGATTGGCGAAGCTGGTGGTGTTGCCGGATATTATCGAGATGATTGAAGGATCCGATAAACAAGTCAAGTGAGGGGCTGAGCGAGAGTTTCCCTGTAATGCCGGCAGCAGCGCTGCGGGTAAGGACAAAATCATCAAATCCATATAACTCCCGGTGGAATTCCGGATTGTTGCGGATGCTGTTGAAATCTGCGGATACTTCCTGTAACTGCTGAATTGCCTGCGCCCCGAGGTTTTGAACCTGCTCCAGGAAGATGGTTTTTTTGCCAAAGGCCTCTCTTTCGGCCAAAAGTTGAAGTTTGGTTTTTGCACGCAGCGAAAATAACTTGGCGGCCCCTCCGGGTTGTAGCTCCTTTCCATAGCCCACATTGGTGACAATGCGGCCAAATACGGAAGGGTCGAAATCTGGCTTGAGTTGAATGTTCATCACCACAAAATCGGAGGTGGCTAAAATGGACTCCCTTATGCGCTGATTTTGTTCGTCAAATCGTACTTCTACAGACTTGACCCGGTCGGGGCCGAGATTCTGGGTGAGGAGGCTTGTACCACCATCTGAAATTTCTTCCCCATTAAGGAGCACTTTTTGGACGGTTTTGCCATTGACTTTTACCGCGCCACCCGGAAGTATCTCAAAACCAGGTATTTTCCTAAGCACCTCTTCCAGATTTTGGTCGGTTTCTGCCGCCCAAGGCTCAATTTGAAACACGACGGTATCTTTTGCGAGTACAAAGGGTACTCTGCGGGCGGTAACCTGCGCTTCCTCCAACAAGTGGGTCTTAGGCAACAGGGATAATCCAATTTCCAGGTATTCCGGGACATTGTCCAGGTCGAGCAGGATATGGCGGCTTTCTTCCAGGTAGGCGATACTTCGGGCAGTGAGGGTGAAAGCAGCGCCGTTCCCCGTATTTATCTGGAGTTCGTATTTACCCTGTTCATCGGTCAGTGTGGAGGCAATAACTACCTCTGACTGATACCGAAAAAGCACTAATTGAACAAACATGGCAGGCTGGCCGCTCAGACTGTCGCGAACTGTGCCGGAGATGAGCGTCTGGGCTTCCAGGCTATGGAGATAAGGAAGTGCGCCCAATATGAAAACAGCAATTTTGTAATTAAAAGCCATCTTTCTGAAGGATTTGTTGCAGCTCCTTCTTCCTGGGAGCGGTTAGTTTCTTCCTGGTTTTGGCGTTTGGCAAACCTTCCGGGGTTAGATCTCCGACGGGTTTCCATTCAAGGGAGGCAAGCGTCATATAGCTGAGATTATCCTCATGGAGCTCAAGGATTAGTCCTGGCAACCCCCAAAATCTGCAAGGTCCCCCACTGATGGGAATGGAGGTCGTAAACCATGCTGTGGTAGTATAATCGCCAAGCGGGTGCCGAATAACTGTTTCAGCCTTTTGTGCCCGGTAGTTACCGATGTTCTTAAAGGATTCGTGGATGGTCCACCTGATAGGTTGAACCTGGTCTTCCCATTGTGAGGTTTTTTGCTTGCCGGGGTGAAAAACTGCCTCAAAGGTAAGAAGGGTTCGGGTGTCGAGATACCAGTGCTGATGTCTGGGTTCGACAGTAATTCGATAGCCCTCGGAGGTCCACCACTGCTGACGGAGTCTATGCTCGATATAGCAGAGATGCTGACCGTCAAATTGCAGGGTATCGGCATAGGCGGGCTTTTCTTTGCCATAGTAAATGCGTTGGTAAACAGCCTCACCGCTCATCTGACACAGGCCGGCAGAGGCTGTAAGCATACAGAGGAAAGTACAGATGGGTTGGGTATGCCTGAAGGCATTACTGAGAGAAAGTGTTGTGCTCATAAAAATCAAATTGCGGCGATTTTTGCGGGGAATAGAGACTGAGGAAAAAGGTCGCTATGGGGAAAGGCCCGGTTGGGCTCTGCAAGCAGAAACCCAACCGAGTTACTATACCCCAGTTTACGTAAGTGGATTAAACCCCACAGTTATGGAAATATGAAGCTGAAGTTTTTAAACGTACCGCAAATCAGGGTTGCGGTGATGGTGGTGACTGAGGCATGAGGCTTGCGTAAAGATTCGCACAGTTACAGAGCCAGCATTCGACTACTACGCCATTGGTAAGTTCGACACGGCAATGTATGGCTTCTTCTGTAGCGGTTGTTTGCACAGGAGGTGCTGGAATGGCTGCTTGCAATGGTAAGGGTATTGTCTTATCCAGTACAGTGGAAGGTACACTGTGGCTGGCATAAAGTGCGGGCAGCAGGAAGCAGCAGGCGGCAAAGGATAAAAAAGCGCTTTTCATAATCTGAAGAATTAGCATGATGAAAGCCTACATTGTCGTATTTCGGCATTACGCCCCGGAATTTGGTATGGTTGGGGTTCCACTGTGCTGCCTTCAAGTTGGCGCCTTCGTTTTGTTACAGCAACAAGGCAAATTTAGCGTGGTTTTATCCAATTATGCAAGTAAAAAATGGGGTAAAATGGGGTATTTTCGGACAATTGGTTGGTTTTTTAGTTATTGGGCTTTTGTCTGAGGTCAATGAGCACAGCCATGGGACGCATCAGTTCTTTTTAGCTTGCTTTACCTCAGCTTTGGGCAGTATAGGAATCTGAAATTTGGTGACCTGTACTGGGAAAGTGAAT
>CAYTNI010000132.1:0-7917 GCA_964439115.1 uncultured Saprospiraceae bacterium | reverse complement strand
GGAAAATATTTCGGAATCAAACCCGACTTTGGACATTGCCAGGGAGATAACCCGTCGGATGGAGTCCTTCCTGTGTGTAGAGCTATTGCCCTGTCGACCGCTTCAGCTGCTTCCCCGCTGATTTGGATTTAATTTTATTGCTTAATAATTTGGCCAAATTAAAGATTCGCCGTACATTTGCGCCACTTTGCAACAAAGTGAACTAAAAATCTGACAATCAATGGATGCGATAAAGTTTGTGCACGAACAAATGACGCCTGAAAGGAACTTTCCTGAATTTTTCCCGGGCGACAACGTCATAGTAAATTACAAAATCATTGAAGGCGATAAGGAGCGGGTTCAGGCTTTTCGCGGAGATGTGATTCAAATCAGTGGCCACGCCGGCACGCGTACTTTCACTGTGCGTAAAATGTCTAATGGTGTGGGTGTTGAGCGCATTTTCCCGTTTGCTGCTCCCACTATCGTGGATATTCAGGTGACCAAGCGCGGCAAGGTGCGTCGTGCCCGCCTGTTCTACCTGCGCGAACTGGTAGGTAAGAAGGCTCGCATTAAGGAAAAGAAAATGTTGGGTGGAAATAGGTAAAACCCTGTCGAGGGGTTGCCTGCCTTTCTATTTGCTAAAAAATATCGTGAGATAAGTTATCTCCCAACTAGTCATTCCGATGAACTATCATTGGAATGGCTTTTTTCTTTTTGTTTTTCTGCGTTTTTCTAATTTTGTCATTGAAGAAACACCTTGTTCTTTTATGCTTCAAATCAATATCTATCTTCGTTTCGGCCTCATGGCGCTCTCTTTGATTGCCGGTGTGGTGCCCATGTTTATCAAAGGCTTGGGTTTTTGGTGGGGCTTCCCGTTTTTATTGGTGTTCCTGACGCTCAGCATTGGGTATATTTTGCTGGGAACCATAAACTCGGCCGCCATGCTGGTACAGGAAGGCAGGTTAGACGAGGCCGAAAAACGGCTTGCATTAACACTATCCCCCAAATGGCTTTACTCGGCCAACAGGGCGTACTATTTCATGCTCAAGGGCACTATCGCCATGAGTCAAAAGAACATGGAAGAAGGGGAACTATGGCTACGCAAGGCACAGGAGGTTAACCTTCCTACAGATAATGAAAAGGCCATGCTGGAACTTCAGTTGGCCAATATTGCCGCTTCAAAGGGGAAATGGAATCAGGCTCAACTTCATTTCCGCAAGCTCAAGGAATATAAAATCACTGAAACAGCTATTAAAGACCAGGTCAAGCAGTTTGAAAAAGCTCTCGAAAACCGTGGGCAAGTCAAAGCAGCCTTGCGCATGGGTGGCCAGGGCGGCGGTATGATGATGCCCGGAGGTAAGCGCAAACGGCCCAAAATGCGCTAATCGGGTCAGCCCAAAATACTTCGATAAGTTTTTATCTAAAACTCACTTCCATGCTCCGTAAATTCATTACATCAGGCGCATCCGTCGCTTTCCTTCTATTGCCGCTGGCTTTTGCCCATGCTCAATTTTCCTACCCCGAGACCCGAAAAACCGAAACGACGGATTCCTATTTCGGAACCACGGTTGCAGACCCTTACCGCTGGCTCGAGGACGACTACAGCGAGGAAACCAAAAATTGGGTCAAATCCCAAAATGAGCTGACTTTTAAGTATCTCGCCAATATTCCTTTTCGCAAAGCCTGGCTTGATCGCCTCGAAAAAACCAACAACTACCCGAAGTTTTCTTCCCCATTCCGAAATAACGACCACTACTACTTCTATAAGAACGATGGCCTGCAAAATCAAAGCATACTCTATCGCCAAAAGGGATTAGATGGCGCTCCCGAAATGGTCATTGACCCTAATAAGCTCTCCGATAATGGCACTACTTCCATGGCGGTATTCTCCCTTTCTCAGGATGGGCGTTATGCCGTCATAGGAACCTCGGAAGGCGGTAGCGACTGGCGTACGCTCTACGTCCGCGATATGCTGACCGGGCAAAATCTATCTGATGAAATCAAATGGGCTAAAGTTACAGGCGTTTCCTGGCAAGGCCATGGGTTTTATTACAGCCGATACCCCCAACCCGAACCCGGCAAAGAGCTGAGTACCAAAAATGAAAACCATCAGGTCTTTTTTCACAAAATCGGAACCACTCAGGCGGCTGACGTCCTGGTATATGAAGACCCCAGGAATCCACAGCGCTTCCATGGGGTATTTACCTCAGAGGATGAAAAATACGCATTTCTCAATATTTCTGACCGTGGAAAGGGCAAACAGGGCAATGCCCTCTGGTACCGCATCGGCAATAATCCCGCCGCTCCTTTTCAGCCAATTATCGCTGAGCCGGGAGAATTCAGCTATAGCCTCGTGGATGTGGTGAACGGCAAACTTCTCGTCTCCACCAACGACGGAGCCAAAAACAACCGCCTTGTCGTGATAGACCCCTCCAAACCGGAAAAATCTGCCTGGAAAACGCTCATTCCCGAGAAAAGCGAGCCGTTGACCTCGGTGAGCAGCGCCGGCGGCAAACTCTTTGTGAGCTATTCTAAAGATGTCACTACCCGCGTGTACGTTTATTCCTTCAAAGGTAAAATGGAACGTGAAGTACAACTGCCTGCGTTGGGAACAGCAGGGGGGTTCGGTGGCAAGCGCAAAGAAAAACAGGTGTTCTACACCTTTACCAGCTTTGCATACCCGCCCTCTATTTACACCTATGATATTGCCACCGGCAAAAGCACCCTCTTCCGGGCACCTGAAGTGGACTTCGACCCGGCTGCTTATGAAACGCGTCAGGTGTTTTACACCAGCAAGGATGGCACAAAAGTTCCCATGTTTATTGTTCACAAAAAGGGACTGGAGCTCAACGGTAAAAATCCCACTATCCTTTACGCCTACGGTGGGTTCAATATCAGCGTTACACCAAGTTTCAGCATGAGTCGCGTTTCGTGGCTCGAGCAGGGCGGCATCTATGTTTCTGTCAATATCCGTGGGGGTAGCGAGTACGGTGAGGTATGGCACGAGGCCGGTATGCGCCTTAAAAAGCAAAATGTCTTCGATGATTTTATCGCCGCTGCAGAATACCTCATCGCCGAAAAATACACCAGCACGCCCTATCTGGCCTGCCAGGGTGGCTCTAACGGTGGACTTCTCGTCGGCGCAGTCATCAATCAGCGCCCCGACTTGTTCGGGGTGGCTATTCCACAGGTTGGTGTGATGGATATGCTGCGCTTTCAAAAATTCACCATTGGCTGGAACTGGATTGCTGAATACGGCAGTGCGGAAGCTACAGCTGAAGATTTCAAAAACCTCTACGCGTACTCTCCTCTGCACAATATCCGCCCAGGTGTCAAGTACCCCGCTACGCTTATCACAACTGCCGATCACGACGACCGGGTAGTGCCTGCACATTCTTTCAAATATGCAGCCGAGCTGCAGTCAAAAGGGGATAAATCTACCCCGCTGCTTATTCGTATTGAAACGGATAGCGGTCATGGCGCCAGCAACCTCCGTAAATCCCTGCAGGGCATCGCCGATATTTATTCTTTCTGCTTCTACAACATGGGGCTGACGCCAAAATTCTGATAACCAATGGAATTGGCTGCGCAACGCAGTTTATTTTGCGTTGCGCAGCCTGTTCAGACCTGATTTGGCTTTTTGGTGAAGTTCTGTCTCGTATTCATCCGAATACATGCCCAGACAATCCTGAAAACAAACCCTCGCAAAGTCAAACTTTCGTTGTTTTTCATAAATCAGGCCCGCCTGCAATCGGGCATTACAGGCAAAAAACGAAGTATCTTCCCTCCCCTCCTGAAAAACCCGCCTGTAATATCCCAAAGCTTCTTCATAGCGCTCAAGGGCATGCAATATCCTTCCCATACGATAGGTGTATTCCAAACGATGCCGTTTTGCAGGTAATTCCTCCAGCCTTAGCGTCTTGAGTATGCTCAGGGATTGTTGAAAATAGGCTCCGTCAAAAAGCAGTCGGGCCCGCAACAAACTCCGCTCTGGGATTTCCCTGGATTCAGCTTCCTTCATAGCGCTGCGGTCACTGCCAGATACCTGGACCCCTTCCAACTGACAGCGATTCATGAAACTATGGTACCGACGCTCGTCGCCGTGTACCAGGGCATGCCAGGCGAGCTTTTGCAAGGCATCCTTGATGAAGTTGTGCCCTTTGTAGTGGTGTAGAAAGGCAAGAAAATATTTGTGTGCATCCGGATCAAGACGCCTGAGTTTGGCATGGCCGTGGAGATAGTCCAAAAAAGGCAAAGCCGTAAATGGGCCTCCTCGCGGACATTTTTCCAGAATCTGAAGTGCCTCTTCGTTATGGCCGGAGCGCATCGCTACGTGTACGGTGACAAAGGCGTGAAGTGGATTTTCGCCGTGTTGAAGGCTGTTGGCTACACGCCAGGCACCCTCGCCATCGTTAGCCAGATGGAGTAGCAGGAGCGCATATAACACCTGGGTTTCAGTTTCAAACAGGAAGTCTGTGCGCTGCGATTTTTGTAGGATGATTTCAAACGCTCTTTTGCTCCCTAGGATGGTACCTTCTAAGCCGGTTAGCAGCTTCAACCCCCATTTGTACTGGTCGGGAATCACCCCGGCGACGGCCTGTAAAAGGGCTATATTTTTTTGCTGTGGCAGGAAGCCCGGAAATGCAAGCTCGTTGGCGCGTAGCAGCTTATGTGCTTTGCTTACCTCGGTGAATGCAGAGGTGTATTCCCCAAATTTCAGATGTGCCATAGCCCATTGCATCCGCATATCCGCCTGGGCAAAACGGGCATACGGGTTGGAGACCTCCACAGCGGAAAGTAGCTCCAAACGCTGGCGTTTCTGTTGTTTCAACCGCTTGAATGCATCGGGGTCTTCGTGTACATAAACGGCGATACAATCCATATAATTTTCCAAGTGCCCGACAATGGCATTTCCAGGCTCTTTTTGTTTGATTTGCGAAAGCATTTCCCGGGCTTCAGCAAATCGCATGGCGGTGATGGAGTGATATGTTTTTCTAGCCAGTGGGGTAATCACATAATGTACAGATGCTTCCACCTGACGGGGAGCAGGAAGAGCTAAGGCAGGAATATTTTTCAGTAAAAAGAACAGAAAAAAACCGGAAAGTAAACGGCTTGACTGGTATGCGTTATGCGTGCTTTCCAAATCTTTCAGGGTATGGACAAATTAATCGTCCAGTTCATCCACTGTGCGGGCAGATTCTCCTATGAATACAGGAGCCGCTTCGTCTTGCATGATGAAGTCATCTACCAAAATGCGCCCGCAGTGTTCGCAAACCATAATTTTTTTGCGCATAGCGATTTCCAATTGCATTTGTGGCGGGATTTTATTGAAGCAGCCCCCACAGGAATTACGTGACACTTTGGCAACTGCCAGGCCGTTGCGGTAGGAGGTCCTAATGCGGTCATAAGCTTTGATAAGGCGGTCCTCCACTCCCTTGCGAGCTTTTTCGGACTTCTTGCGGAGTTTTTCCTCCTCCTTTTCGGTTTTTTCTATAATTTGCTGGAGTTCAACGCGTTTAGCATCCAACTCGGCTGAGCGCTTGGCCATGCGTTCTCGTGCGGTAGCCAGCGTTTCCTCCTTAGCTTCGAGTTCAGTGCGAGACTGGCGAATCTTCTTTTCGGAAAGCTGTATTTCAAGACGTTGAAGCTCGAGTTCCTTGGTCAGGGCTTCGAACTCGCGATTGTTCTTGACATTGTCTAACTGAGTCTGGTAGCGTTCAATCAGAGCATTGGCTTGTTCAATGTTGGTCTGATGGCGGGAAGCTTCCGACTGGATTTCTTTGACGTTGTTTTCCAGTTTGCTGACACGGGTTTGAAGACCTGCAATCTCATCTTCCAAATCGCTCACCTCGATAGGAAGCTCACCTTTGAGAATTTGGATTTCGTCAATTTGAGAATCTATCAGTTGGAGTTCGTAAAGCTGGCGAAGTTTCTCGGCTACACTAAGTTCTGCCATGATTATCAAGGTTTTGCGATAAATATTAAAGATAGCGAACGGGATTGGTACACACCTCCGTACAATAAGCCGCAAAAGTACGAAATTTTTTTGATATTAACTCCTGCAGCAATTCGGATGTAAATTGTTCACTTTCAAAATGGCCGATATCCGCAATGACGATTTTGCCATCTGCATCGAAGAATTCGTGGTATTTGTAATCGGCGGTTACAAACACCTCGGCGCCTTGAGCAATAGCGGCAGACAGCAGGAATCCGCCGGCACCCCCGCACAGGGCAATCTGCTGCACGGCCTTGTCCGGAAGTACAGTGTGGCGTACTATTCCTGCCTGCATTTTTGCTTTCACCATAGTCAAAAACGCCTGGGCTGGCATCGCTTCCGGTAACTCCCCAATCATTCCTGAGCCTACCCCGGCATCAGGGTCTTCTACCGGGTGTATCCCACCCCATTCCAAACCTGCAACTCGCACAGCGCTTGCAATCATAGCGGCGGTGGCGGCAGGAAAAATGCAGTCTAATCCTACTCCGGGTATATGGTTGACCCGCGCAACGCCGGCCTGAAGGAGCAAATCCTGATGCTCTGTAGTGGCACCGAAGGCCATCCCACGCTTCAGGTTGGACTTGGGCTGCAGTATTCGGGTGTTCTGTAGCCCCCACAAAGCAGCAATCCTTGCATTGACCCCATGCTGATACACGTTGTCGAGGTTGGTGTGTATGGCATAAATGGCGATATTATTCCTTATCGCCATCATGATGACCCGTTCCACGTAATTTTGTCCGGTGAAGCGCTTCAAACCCTTAAAAACAATCGGGTGATGTGCCACTACAAGGTTGCAGCCTTTCTCAATCGCCTCCTCTATAACAGCTTCGGTGCTGTCGAGACAACATAAAACGCCGGTCACCGGCATTTGTGCATTTCCGGTTATCAGCCCGGCATTGTCGTAGCTCTCCTGATAAGCAGGAGGCGCAATGCTTTCCAAAAAATGTATGACGTCTTTGATTAAAGTCATGTGGTAACGAAGATATCTGAATGTGAACAGGCCAATAAAACCAAGCGCCGCGAGATTGTGTTTTTATTTGCACCATTAAAATAATGCCAACAACCATGAAATTATTGCCACTTCTTGCCTTTATCGGCATTTTCTGGACATCTTTTGCCTGCGATTCTCAGGCGCAACCTTCCGGCAACAACACAGCTGCTGTTTCCTCAGGTTGGCAAAACATTGATGTTCCAACCTTTAAACAGATGATGAAGAAACCCAATACCATCATCCTCGATGTGCGTACCGCTGCTGAAACCGCACAGCAGAAAATTGAAGGCGCCGTCGAGCTCGATTTTTACAGTCCTGACTTTGCCAAAAAAGTGGCCGCCCTTGACAAAACCAAAACTTATCTCATTTACTGCCGAAGCGGCAATCGCAGCGGACAGGCCTGCCAAATTATGCAAGGCCAGGGATTTGCCAAACTATACAACATGAAAGGCGGTATGATTGCTTGGAGCCAACAGCGCTAAGGGTTATCGGAAGTGCTTTTCTGCCAGCGGATACAGGAATACTACAGCTAGGATGATTGCCACACCGGCATAAAAACCAGGCTGTAATTCCTTGTGTTCTCCCAGCAGCACCCACGCCAGCAAAATGCCGTACACGGGCTCCAGATTGATGGTCAGGTTTGACATGAAAGCCGATAAATGCCTCAGGGCGCGCAGCGTAAGTACGTATGCCAGTGTTGTACATAAAAATGCCAGCAACGCAAGCCATAGCCAATCGGAAGCAGAAGGCCAGAAAGTACCCAGACCCTCAGCCGACCACGAGGCAAAGAAAGGCATGACTACACTCAGGAATAACCACGCACTGCCAAGCTCCAGCAGCGTAATTTCTACAGGGTTGGCAAAGCCGATGTTCTTTTTATTGAGTGTAGAGAACAAAGCAGCCAAAAAGGCAGCGGCAATACCTACCCAAATGCCGGATTGCATGGAAAGAT
>CAYTNI010000131.1:0-7993 GCA_964439115.1 uncultured Saprospiraceae bacterium | reverse complement strand
TTTGCCGTACCGCCAATACCCGGTGATGCATCCGTTTCGATGGTATTACCATCTTCATTGGTGGCTTGCAGGTGATAATCGCCACTCAGGCGGCGCAATTCGACTTTCATTTTGGGTATTTTGAGCAAAAATAGGCAATTGAAGCACAAAAAAGAACCCGAATACTTGTTTTGACAAAAGAATGAAAGACGGCAGAATTGCACTAAGTTTGCCACCATGGAACTAATCTGGACCTTTCACCTCGCCACTGCTTTCCTGGGAGCCTCAGGCTATCTGATGCTCTGCCGCTGGCTGATTCAAAGCTGGCGCAAATGCCCGGAAACAACTGTTCCAACTGATTTTCAACCATCTACACGGATTTCAATAATCGTACCTGCGCGCAATGAGGCCTCTTGTATTTCAGAGGCGATTAATTCCATTTTAGATCAAGACTATCCTGAACACCTGGCCGAAATCATCATCGTGGATGACCACTCGGAAGATGACACCTCCATCATAGTGGAATCCTATCGGTCACCCCGGGTAAGGCTGCTTCGATTGGCAAATTTCATGGAGGGGGAACCACACAAGGCGTTCAAAAAGAAAGCTATAGAAGTGGCCGTGCACCATGCTGCCGGCGAGTTGATGGTGAATACCGACGCGGATTGCGTGGCCTCCAAAAGGTGGCTTAGGTCACTGGCCTATTTTTATGAAAATAGCAACCCGGCATGCATACTCGGTGCGTTATCTTTTCGGGAGTGTCCCGGATGGTTAGGGCGTTTTCAGGCCCTGGAGATGACGGGAATGATGCTGGTAACCGGCGCTTTGGCTTCCCGCGGCTTGCCCTGGTTGGCCAATGGAGCGAATCTTGCTTACCCCAGTAGTGCCTTTGGCAAGGTGGGCGGATTTAAGGGGCAGACCCATCTGGCTTCCGGCGACGACCTCATGCTGGTGCATCGAATCGGCGAAGTATTTCCCGGCAGGGTGGCTTTTCTTAAAAATAAAGATGCCGTAGTAGAAACACCAGTACAACCCGACTGGCGCTCCTTTGTACAGCAACGAATCCGCTGGGCTACCAAAACCGGTCATTACCGGCGAAGGGGAATGATTGCCGCTTTGGGAGGTATTTTTCTGTTCTGTATCTGGCTGTTCGCAGGGTTTATTTGGGCTTTGTTGACACAAGACATTAGACTGGGTGCCCTGGTGTTGACGGCATGGGGCATGAAGGGTCTGGCCGATTACCTGTTGCTGAGGGAAGCCTGTACTTATTACCGCAGGAAGTCGTTACTGGCGCAATTTTGGAAAACGGAGCTATTCCATACCTTTTACATGGTCATGGCCGGAGTGCTGGGGCTTATTCGCCGCAGGTATGTCTGGAAAGGTCGGAAATTGCGTTGAACACAAAGAGATTCCGGTGTAAATTACAAATCCAGCAGGCCCTTTGGCAGTATCATGACAATTTCCTTAACGTCTTCATGGATTGCCTGAATGAGGTCCTTATGCATGGGGATGAGGATTTCCCGATTTTGGGATACCACACCGGCCAGGGACTGGGCGCCGAGGTCATATACATCCCTGATACGTCCTATGGGGCCGGTTTCGGCATCCACCACCTCAAAGTCAATGAAGCGGCTGTAGTCCGGTTCTGCGTTTTCGTCCGGTTCGGGTGGCAGCAGGTCGGCGTCCCGGAGAAAGACGCCTTTGCCGGAGAGTACGATGGCTTGTTCAGGAGTTTCTACGTCCTCCAGTTTGATAATCCAGGCATTGCCGATACTGAGGTCTTCTACGAAGAAAGGAACTACACCGCCTTTGATTTCCACGAACAGCACATTAGACTGGAGGACGTCCTGTTCGTAGCGCTCTTTCACCACGAGTTTGAGGGCCCCGTGAATTCCGTGAGGCTTGCCGGTATGTCCAACCTGTATATATTCCTTCATGGTTATTGCGTATGTAGTTGTTCAAAAAATTAAAACGTAAGATGTTTCCATCGTAGTGTATTTTAATCCCATTCCAGTAGGCGTTTGGACACTATGAACCCTTTTTCTGCTTTTTCAGGCCAGGGAATACTCCCGCAAAGTCCGAAATCTCCGTTGCAACAAGATCGGCATTGGGTATCCAGTATGTATTGCTGCTGAAAAACCAAACCGATATCCGGGACATACATTTCCTGAGTCCATCTGCGCTCGATGAGGTTTTCTACATCTGCGTGGACTACGAGCATAGCGCTATCCAGAGTAATCTGGTCACGTACATAGGTAGTGTCGGTGGACTGTATTCTGGATTGCCAGCCTTTAAACATTTCGATGGTCTCGCCATTTACCGTAACGCGACGGGCAGGGTCAATGAATAGCGTACTTTGCCAGGTAGTGCCCCGGCGAAAAGGAAAAACCAGCTTAATCAGACGAAGGTTATCCTCTGTATGAAACGCCTGTCTATCAGATCTATGCATGGATAATACCTTCCGAATTTGCCAGGGTTCATCAGGGTGATAGCGCTCATACCGCTCTATCACAAACAGGGAGTCTCCGTTTTCATCCACGGTAATTTCGGAAACCACTTCCCGTGCCTGGAGGCTTGCGGTATCGCGAAAGAGGCGCGAACCATCGAATCGAAAGGTGATGGAGTCCACCGCATAAATTCTTTTATTGCCGAGGGCGAGTGGGTACCATTCATATCCTTTGGAGATATCCGGATTTTCAGATTCGGGCATACATGCCTGAAACATCCAGCTAGCCAGCGCCAGGCAAAAGAACAGGCGCAGCGGCGATATCCTGTGAAGCAATTTTCCTGTGAGGGTTCCCATGATGTTCAGGGAGTATCCCATTTATAGGAAACCCCTCCGATTTTGGCCTTTTGGATGGTAGCAGCGGCCTTGACGATTTGGGTGCGATTTCCTTTGGCATCGAGATTAAAGGCTTCGCCTGCCATTTTCACAAGGCCAAAATTGCGCGCGTACCATTCCTTAAGTTCGTATCCGCTTTTACGGCCATCGGGGTTTGTTCGGATGGCCAGCGTAGCAATCACCAGGCAGTCTCCGAAATTGCGCAGTGGGGATTTACTGCTGTCATGTCCCTGTACGGTTACCTGAAACTGGAATCTGCCTGTGCCCTGTTTACGACCATCCTCCAATGCTGTGAAAGCAGCTTCGCTGGTATAAACCTCGCCGTGTTGCGCCGCGGGTGGAAGTAGCTGAGCGGGACTGTCGAAGACAAATTGCCGCCGGGTGGAGGGTGCGATGAGAAAAACCTGCCAACCCATTTGTTCGTGGACCGTTTCCAATCTGAAGGCACCGGTGCTTTCCGTCCTTTTCCAGACGAGTTGTCGTTTAAACAACTGTGTGTCGGGCCAGGCCACGAGCAGGGAATCCGCTAAACCCCCTGAAAAATAATCAAAAACGAGGCTATCCCCTACCCTATTGGGCATATAATCTGCCAGGGCATAATTGGTTTGTGCGAAGGTTGGCGTGACGAGAAATGTCATCCAAGCCATCACGGACCATCCAAAAATCGGGTGTAGGTTCACAGAAATCAAAAATCTACCAATTCAATATCAAAAACGAGTACGGAGTTGGCGGGAATATCGGGTAGTGAAATTCCGCCGTAGCCCAGTTCGGATGGAATCCAGAACGTTCCCTTTCCGCCTTTTTTCAGCAGAGGAATGGCAATTTGCCAGCCGGGAATGAGGTCATTGAGGTTAAAGGTGGCAGACTGGCTACCGGTAGTCTGATCAAAAGTATTGCCGTTGAGGAGATACCCCCGGTATTTTACCGTGACCTGAGTGCCCGGCCCGGGATTACCGCCGGTGCCCTCGGTGGTGATGACGTAAAAGATGCCGCTGGGATGTTCTTCGGCGGTGATATTGTTGTCGGCAAGATGCTCCAGGATGAGTTGGCGGTCCACCTCTGCCTGACTTTCTTTGCTACAGCTATTGGCCAATAAGGCAGAAAGGCTCAGCAAGAAAAGATTTAGTCGAACGAATTTCATATACAATTCAATTTTAAGCTGCAAAAATAAGTGCTTTTTTCGATAGCGGAGAAATTGCACCTATTGATTGCGCGCACCAGGGTTGCAAAACAGCAGTGAAAAGTCTTGTCCATATTGAATAGTATCCCTGCAAAAATCCGGGACGTTGCGGATATGCTTTTCCGCCAGCAAAAAACCTTCGGCGATATCTGCCGGCAATGAATTTTTCACCACAGACCATTTCAGTGTGGGGTGGCGCAATTTTCCATATACTGCGAGATGGGGAAATTCCCCCGGATAGGAATAAAGTACCCGTGCGGAAGAAGCTCTGGAGTCAAGGCTGTCGAGCAGCCCCAGTTTTTCTTTCCGCTGTTGTTCCAGGAGAGGGGAAGCCATTGTCCAGGCAACCAGCATGGTCAGCGCACCTGCCAGGATGGGTCCACCGATGGTAAAGTTGCGCCGTGCCCCAAAAATACCAATAATACCCATGAAGCTCATGCTCCAGTAGATACCTGAAGCGGCCACGCCGGCTCTGAATCCCGATGCCTGAAATTCATAGATACCATACATAATGATGGCCATGGCGACAAAAAAAGCCAGAACGAGGTGTAATACCGCGCCTGTTTTTATCCAGTTTCGGTAGGGATATCCAGTCTGAAAAAAAGCATCCATCTGACGTGCTACCATTAGTGCCAGCATCCAGAATGCCGCAGGGGATGCGCTTATCAGGGCGGCGAGCAGCCAGCTCAAAATGATTACAGACATTTCATCACCCTTGCGCATTTTGCCCAAATAATCCCTGAATCCGGCCACCAAAAATCCTGAAAAGGGCAAAAACCCAAGGAAAATGAATGCCAGAAAGGCGAAATAATCCCCCTGCAGAAAAAACCAGGGAAGGCTCAGCGTTTTTGTGCCGCCTGCCCATCCGATGGCCAACACCGCTACTGCGGCCCACCAGGGATGTAACTTCCGCAAACCGGGATAACGATGCCGATGGTACCACATCACGCCAATGCCCAAAGTAAAAAAAGCAAGGGTGGACCATGGGTTGAGGAGGGCTGACAGTACGATCAAAAGATAAGAAAGGACTCCCCAGGCCAGTTGCGGTTGTTTAGCAAATCGGAGTAGCGCCAGCAAGCCCAGTCCGTGGAAAACGAGCAGCGGGCTGTCCATGGTGGCCATTTTCCCAAGAAACGGCAGGCTGAGGGTACTTAGGGCAACTGCGGCGCTCAGTATGGCCGAACGTGTGCCAAAAAGCGGCTTCGCCAGCAGGGAGAATCCCAGTGCGCCCAATATCAATACCCCGGCGGAGGGCAAGCGGTAGGCCAGCAAATCCCCTTGTGCCGCCTGCCACAACCACGAAAAATAGTACTCGGACCACTGAGCTGCCTGATCGCCACCCACGGCAATCCAGGCCATTAAAGACTCGGAACCGCTCCAAAGCAGGGTATCCTGATTAGACAGCAGCATTTGGAGCAAAGCGAACAGGCCGACAGCTATGGCAAAAAAGAGCAGATTTCTGGAAGCAGACATGGGGACAAACTTACGAAGTTCAGAACAACAACCTGGGGCGGAAGTTTCAATTTAACCGGCAAAGGGGCTCAAGGTTAGGATTTGATGTTGATTTTCAGGAGTAAAAATACGGAATATAGGAGCAGATTACGACCAAGCCGCCTGTCCGAATAGGATAAATTAGTTGAAATCCGCTATATTTGCGGCTCAAAAGGAGTCGGAATGGCCACAGCAACGCAGGCAACCATGGATTTCAAACGTGGTACACTTACTGATACCCAGCTCAAAGAGCTATATGAGCAATTGCTTTTCCCCCGCATGGTGGAGGAAAAGATGCTCATATTACTTCGTCAGGGCAAGATCAGCAAGTGGTTTTCGGGTATTGGCCAGGAGGCCATTGCGGTTGGGGCTACGGCGGCGCTGTTCTCTGACGAGCTGATTTTCACCCTGCACCGAAATTTGGGCGTTTTCACGGTGCGCGGCATTCCGTTGAGCCGGTTGTTTTGTCAATGGCAAGGTAAAAACTCAGGTTTTACCAAGGGTCGCGACCGATCTTTTCATTTCGGCACGCTCGGCTACGGCATTGTGGGGATGATTTCCCATCTTGGCCCTCAGTTATCACTCGCTGCGGGAGTTGGCCTGGCGCACAAGCTTTCAGGGGAAGGTCGGGTTGCGGTTGCCTTTTCCGGCGAAGGCGGCACCAGTGAAGGAGAATTTCACGAAGCCCTAAACACGGCAGCCGTCTGGCAATTGCCGGTCATTTTCATAGTAGAAAATAACGGCTACGGACTTTCTACGCCGACCAATGAGCAGTACCGTTGTGAAAATATTGCAGATAAAGCGATTGGCTACGGCATGGCCTCCCGGATAATTGATGGCAACAATATATTGGAGGTTTACTCCACGATTGGCTCTTTGGCGGCGGAGATGCGCGAAAATCCACATCCTGTGCTGTTGGAGTGCCGCACCTTTCGGATGCGGGGTCACGAGGAGGCTTCCGGCACCAAGTATGTGCCTAAGGAGTTGATGGAAACGTGGGCGGCAAAGGATCCGGTGGACAACTACGAACAGTATCTCATTGAAGCCGGCATAATGACCCGCGACGAGGCGGATACCGTTCGCAAGCGCATCAAATCCCACATTGAAAAAGAGTTACAAATTGCCTATCAGGAAGGCGATGTCACTTCGGATGAGGCCACGGAGTTGTCGGACGTGTATGCGCCATTCACCCAGGTAGTCGCTGAGCCGGCTTCGGAGGCTGCCACGGAGAAGCGGTTTGTAGATGCGATTTCCGATGGTTTGCGATTGGCCATGCGCAAGCACGAGAAGCTGGTGTTGATGGGTCAGGATATTGCCGACTACGGCGGGGTTTTTAAGATAACTGACGGGTTTGTGGCAGAATTCGGCAAGGGTAGGGTTCGCAATACGCCCTTGTGTGAAAGTGCCATTGTAGGGGCGGCCATTGGTTTGGGGTTGAAAGGCTACAAAGCCATGGTGGAGATGCAGTTTGCCGATTTTGTGAGTTGCGCCATTACGCAGATTGTCAATAATGCTGCCAAGTTGCACTACCGCTGGGGCCAACCGGCGGATATAGTCATCCGTATGCCAACCGGAGCCGGCACCGGAGCCGGACCTTTTCATTCCCAGAGCAATGAGGCGTGGTTTACGCATACGCCCGGACTAAAAGTTGTCTATCCCTCCAATCCACGCGATGCCAAGGGCTTGCTTTTGGCCTCCTTTGAGGATCCCAACCCGGTGATGTATTTTGAGCACAAAGCGCTTTATCGGAGTACCAGCGGACAGGTCCCCGACGACTATTACACGGTGGAAATTGGCAAGGCAGCAATAGTAAAGGAGGGAGAATCACTTTCCATCATTACCTATGGCATGGGCGTACACTGGGCATTGAAGGCGGTAGAAGCGCTGGATATTGACGCTGAGGTGCTGGATCTTCGCACCCTGTTGCCCTTGGACTGGGAGGCTATTGACCGGACGGTAAGAAAAACGGGGAAGGTGCTGGTATTGCACGAAGACACCATGTTTGGAGGTATTGGCGGGGAAATTTCAGGGTATATCTCCGAGCATTTATTCGAGCATTTGGACGCCCCTGTGATTCGCGTTGCCAGTTTAGACACTCCGATACCCTTTTCGCCGGCGCTGGAAAGCATCTTTTTGCCGGAAAGTAGGCTGGCAGTACAACTCAAACGACTCATTGCATATTAATACCTCCATATAAAACACCATGAAAGTAACCGAATATTTCTCCCGTGCTGCCGGACAAACCCTTATTTCTTTTGAGGTTTTGCCCCCTCTCAAAGGTGGAGGTATGAAGGCCATTTTCGATGCCCTGGACCCATTGATGGAGTTCAAGCCACCATTCATTGATGTAACCTATCACCGCCAGGAATATGTGTATATGCAACGTCCCGGCGGATATTTTGAAAAGATAGCCATTCGCAAACGCCCCGGCACGGTGGGGATATGTTCAGCTATTGTCAACCGCTATGGTGTGGATGCCGTTCCGCATCTGATTTGCGGGG
>CAYTNI010000130.1:0-8015 GCA_964439115.1 uncultured Saprospiraceae bacterium | reverse complement strand
CTTTAGTTGACGCATAGCATCCATGGATGAAGCCCCCAGCGTTTGCGCCATTTGGCCTATATGTTCGTCAAGAGATTGAATATCAGGTAGAACAGCTTGATAAAGACCGTTAGACAGCGCCCAGTCGGCACTTTGCCAGGTCGTAGCTGAAATGGCCAGTTGAGTGTAGGCAGCCTTTCCCATCTTTCGTTCTACTGCAGGGCCCACTACAAAAGGACCAATACCCACGGCGAGTTCGCTAAGTTTTACAGCAGCATGAGCGGTGGCTGCACAATAGTCGGTAGCGGCTGCAAGCCCCACGCCTCCCCCAATGGCTTTACCCTGGATTCTGCCCAGAATGAACTTCGGGGATTTGCGCATAGCATTGATCACGCGGGCAAAACCGGAAAAGAACTGTACACCGGATTCAAGATCCTCAATAGCTGCCAACTCGTCAAAACTGGCACCGGCGCAAAAGGTATTTTCACCTTCACTTTCCAGGATGAGTACGCGTAATTGCGCATCTTCACCCGCTGTCTCCACAGCAGCAGCAAGCTCTGCAAGCAGGTATCCCGGCATGGCATTATGAGCAGGATGATAAAACCGAATTCGGCCGACAGGCCCTTCCTTCAATGTTTGAACATGCCCGGTAGAGAGGGTTGGATTCATAGTACCAATTGAATTTGGTTACAAAAGTACAAAAAGAGGCAATACAAACGAATGTACGTTCGTATCAATGAGTCTTTTTAAGTCAAGAAACGATAAAAATGTTCAAGTGTTGAAGGATGTTTCCCGGGGAAAGGTCATTACGCTCGAGTCAGTACTCGAAAGCCCACTTAGAAAGGTCAGAAATCGTATAGCTATTTAGGGTCAATTCCCAGGAAGGGAACAGGTTGTTCAGCTCGATGCGTATTTTAAACGCTAAATAGAAACTCAAACCTGGCAATTACACCCTGACTGAGGTCAGACAGCAACTGCTTTTAGTTCTGGCACCCATGACCAGAGCAAGTCTGCCTCTTCGGGATAAACCTCCAATGCTTCACTGGCCCGATACACTGCTTCTGCCCTTCGCCCGGTAGCATACAAACTTGCAATATACGCATAATGTATAGCGGGTTCGTCGTCACAGAGGGAGTTAAATGGTTCCAGGAGTTGAAGGGCTTGCTCTGCACGACCGGATTCCAGTAAGAATCGGGCATATTGAAGAATGCCGTTTGGATTATCGGGGGCAAGAGCCAATGCGGTGCGATAAAATTCATCGGCTGCCATCATTTGGCCTGTTTGAGCTAGTGCATCTGCAAGAGCTAGTTGGTATTCCTCTCTGAAATCATCGAGCTCAATAGCTTGCTGGAAGGCGCGAATTGCTTTTTTCCACTTTTTTTGAGCAGCATGGCATCGGCCTAAATGGAACAGCACTTCATCATCGAAAGGTTCCTGGCTCAATGCCTTTGAGAAAAACTCGGTAGCTTGAAGAAAGTTACCCAGGATTTCATGACACTTGCCGATTTGGGAAAAAAGGCCGGGAGAAGATTCAAAGCGATCCAGCACTTCGGTATAACACTGAAGCGCTTTAGCCGCCTTCCCAATTTCAAGACAAAGATCACCGCATTCCATGTACGCAGCCTCGTGGTCGTCTTGTATTAAGAAGGCATATTCAAAAGAATCAATGGCCTCTTCATAATGACCGAGATATGCCTGAGCCTGGCCAAGGTTGAACCATGCTACATGACAAAAGGGATCGGCCTTTAGTATAGACTCATGAAGTGCTACACTATCCTTATAGCGTTTCGTCAATTCAACGCAAAGACCCATTCGCTCGAGCGCGGTCGTATGGCGGGGATTTGCTTCAAGAGCGGCGAGAAGAGCGAAATACATACTTTCGTATTCTTGCCTGTATTCATACACGAGGGCTTCTGCAAGCCAAATTTCAGAAGGAATAGACTCACCACCAGACCATTTCAATACTTCGAGGATGGTAAGGGCCTCATCATAGCGACCCATGTAGGTGAAGGCTTCCACTTTGAGTAAATCCACGGCAGTGGCGTCAGGCTGGAAGCATTCAGCTTCCATGAGCACTTGAACCGCCTGATCTTCGCGGTGAAGTTCGATGAGAATTTGTGCTTTCAGCAAATACCATTGCAACGCGCCCGGATGGCGCTCTGTAGCCGCTTCCACTGCTTCCAGCGCCTGGGTGTGCAAATCCTGGTCGCGGTAATAGTGGATAATGGCTAAAAATTCTTCTTTGCTTGCCGCAAGCGCATTCCCTTCGAGGTACGCTTCTTCAAATGCGCGTACGGTTTCGGAGAGGCTACTTGATGTCATTGTTCGATTGGACTTCTAAAAACCATTGGTAAAGTTATACCAAATATCAGCGGCATGCGCCCTCGTTGAGGGAACGGCGCTCAACTTTTAACGGAACGGTGCCAAATACAAAAGCAGCGGATTCAAAATATGTGAATATTATTTTTTTTAATTTGAATTTTTTCGAACTTATTTACTTTTTTTGCAATGTGTTTTTCAAAGTCCTTAAAGACACTGAACCGAAAACCGCGCAAATGCCATATAACTGCCTTTTTTTCAATCACTAATAAGAGGGGAACTTCCCAAAAAACGATATACATTCTTAGCTTTGAGGCAAATTTCTGTCATGAACATCAAGAATCCGGAGCAACTGCAACAATTATTCTCTGACCATTTGGCCTTGCAGTCATTCAAGCGCCAGCCGCTAAGTTTGTACGAGCCGGTTTCGTACATCATGGCGCTGGGCGGTAAGCGGTTAAGACCGGCGCTTGCGTTGATGGGTTGTCAATTATTTGGGAAACCGGCTGCAGATGCTTTACCGGCCGCCATGGCCGTGGAAATCTTCCACAATTTTAGCTTGTTACATGACGACATTATGGACGAGGCGCCCTTACGACGCGGGCAGCCCACCGTCCATGAATACTTTGGTATAAACGCCGGCATCCTGTCGGGGGATGTCATGCTGATTGAAGCATATCGCTACCTGTGCCAAAGCCCGGCTGAAGCCCCGCTTGACCGATTACTTGCCATATTCAATCAGATGGCCGTAGAGGTGTGTGAAGGTCAAGCCCTTGACATGGCCTTTGAAAACCGCAATGATGTCACCCTACCTGAATATCTGCGTATGATCGAACAAAAAACCTCCGCATTAATTGGAGCTGCTCTGGCCTTGGGGGCAGTTACAGCCGGTGCTGATGAACAAGCCCAATACCACCTCAATGCATTCGGACGAAATATCGGAGTGGCTTTCCAAATTCAGGATGATCTGTTGGATACTTTTGGCGACCCCGGTCAATTTGGCAAAAAAACAGGCGGAGATATCACAAGAAATAAAAAGACATTCCTGGTTTTGAAAGCAATGGAAATCGCTACCCAAGAACAGCGCAGCTCCCTGCAATCCCTATTCCGCGAAAACCATCTCACCGAAACGGAAAAAATTGATTCCGTGAAAAATTTATTCGCACAACTGAATATTCCAGACCTCGCTGAAAACACCAAGTCTGAATTTCAGCAAACGGCCATCCGACATCTTGATGCCATTCAGGCACCAAACGAATTCAAAGCACCTATCCTCGAATTTGCCGAAATGCTGTTCTCCAGAAAAAACTAATGAAATAAAAAAAGGAGCAACCACCTTGGCGGTTACCCCTCACACTATGAAACACTATATTGATCCTTGCCCGAGAAAAACCCGGACGCGTATGCAATACCTTTAGGATATGTAAAGATAGGGGGTTTTTTAGGGCATTTCAAAATTATTTAATGTAATTTTATTATCAATTCTGAATAGTTTGCCATTCCACCACTCTTTTTCGATAATAACAGGATATTTACGGTAAAAATTGAGCGCAGACTCGTTCCAGTCCAGCACTTGCCATTTCACTAAGCGACAGTCCTGCCTCCAGGCTTCCGCCAGAAAACCTTCAAATAATAGCTTGCCTATACCCTCTCCTCTTCGGTGCTCGGTGATGACAAAATCTTCCAGATACATCATACGCCCCTTCCAGGTAGAATAGGCGAAATGATAAAGTGCCATGCCCAGTATTACTTCTTCCTGCTCTGCCACTAGCGCCTGAAAGATGCCGGCTTCCCAGTCGCGGGAATAATCGTCTAAAGAAGCCTGAAATTCCGGCTCGGCCCGCTCATAAATGGCGAGTTCACGCACCAGTGCGTGGATGGAAGGCAAATCCTCTTTCCGTGCTTTACGTATTTCCATGAATAGAACATTCACCTGAATCCTGTCCGGTCGTTTTACCGGCAAGCAGTTCTTCCAAATAATGCGTACTAACGCCGAAAAGTTCCTTGAGGACTTTCACCTCAGCGAATGCCTCCGGCCTGGGCTTGGTTTTAACCGCTGCAATCATCACATTCTTATTGGTGTGCTCCAGGGAAATAAACTCAAATACACGAGTCTGATATCCATGCCCCTCCAGCAACAACGCCCGCACCCCATCGGTAATCAGTTCTGCCTGTCGCTCCTCAAGTATGCCATGCTTGAGTAATGGCTGGAATTGCGCCGTTGGATGCATTTGCCGGCGCACCTGCTTGTGGCAACAAGGCGCGACAAGAATAATGGAAGCGCCCGATTGTATTCCTGCGGCAATGGCTACATCGGTCAGTGTATCACAGGCATGTAGCGCAATAAGCATATCAACCCCTTTAACCTTGTAAGCATGAATGTCCTGTGCCTCAAAGTGCAACCCCGTAAAATTACAACGCCGGGCAAGGGCATTGGCATCGGCCACCAGCTTTGGACGAATTTCAAGTCCGGTCATCTGGGGCTTCAGACCGCAATAGTTTACCAGGTAGTCGTAAAGTGCAAAAGTCAGATAACCCTTACCGGCACCCATATCTAATATTCGTGGGATTGGAGGCAAGGGATGCTTTCTTAGCAAGCCATCCACGATTTCCACATACTTGTCCATCTGCCTGAACTTGCTTTGTCCGGCGGCAGTAAGTACGCCTCCGGCAGTAGCAAGTCCCATAGATGGGAGGTAGGGATTTCCCTCTACCGTCAACAACCTTTTTTTGGGTATATCATGGCTCCTTACTTCAGGTACTGCATGACGGGAAGCGCTTTTGATGATATGGGGTTTTCTCTTCCGTGAATATTGAAGGCTCAGGTCTTCGGGTGGACTAATCAGATCGGCATTCAGCATGAGTTCCGGGATCAGCCGGCGGAGCAGGTCAGCAGCTTCCTCCAGGGGGAGATTCCGGGTTTCATCGCGGGTATGGTATCGGAAAGTAAAGGAGCAGACGGGCTTACCGGCAATGGAAACGGGGCGCAAGTACACATTCTTGAGGTCACCTGCAGAAGATGTCGGTTTACTCAGGGTAATACGGTTCAAAACTCCATTGTGGAAGGCCTGAGAAAATCTGTCCAGCCATAATTCAAGAGTTGCATCCGATTCCATACCACAAAGATAATAGGTGCCCGCCGGATTTTATTAATTTTGCGCCTGTGGCAAAATTGCGCACCAAGAGACATTATCCAAATTGATTATGGAAAAGGGTTTTCTCACATTTGACAGTAACCAGAGCCTTATCGTTTTGTTTTTTGCCATCCTTTTTTTCCTGCTTGGGCTCCTTGCAGGTTATTTTTTGCGACAACGGCGGGTAAGAGAAATGCGCAAGGCACTGGATGAAAATGAATTGATGCTTCAAACAAGCGCTAAAAACCTGGAGACTACTCAGCACGAGCTGGATTTAATGAAAGCTGACCTGGCCAAGTCCGTCTTCGAGGCCGGAGAGTTCAAAGCTCGCGCCAACCGCCGGGAAGAGGAACTCCAAAGGAAAAACACAGAATTTGTCGCATTACAACAGGAAAACCAAAGGCTGAAATCTGCCAATGAAGCATTTGCCTCCAATATCGAAGATCTCAACCACCAAATTCTTGGGCTAAAAGTACGTGCCTCCTCCGGAGTTTCCTCAGATCAACCTATCGAAACTACCCCCGCACTTGCCGACAGCATTGAGCGCCTGGAGGCCATGGTGGTGCGTCTCGGACGGATGGAAGCGGAAAACACAGCCCTCAAGGCCGCCCTTGCTGAAGCCCTGGAAAGGGCCGAAGTACTCCGGGCAGCGTTGCCAGCCTCCTCCCCAACGCTGACTTTTGACATTCCCGAAGCTGATGAACCATCCCTTGTTTTTAAGCGGGAAAATGCAGCCGAACAAGCGCCTATTGCTACCCCGGCTTCGGACGAGCCGACAGATAATCTCACCCGAATAGAAGGTATAGGGCCATTTATTGCACGTTTGCTCCAACAGCAAGGAGTTTCTACCTTCGCTCAAATTAGCCGCTGGACGGATGCGGATATCGAACACATCACCAAAGCAATCGGATACTTCCCCGGCAGAATCGCACGCGATAACTGGGTAGGGCAGGCCAGAGTTCTCGCCAGCCAGCCATCGGAAGGCGTTTAGCCCGATTTCTTCTAATCAACCATGCTATTATGCAAATAAGAGCCAATGACCCTCAACTCCGCTCCTGGGTGGATGTTCCCACAGGCTGCGACTTCCCCATACAAAATCTTCCTTTCGGCATCATTCGCCGACCCGGAGGCACTCCACGCATGGCCGTCGCCATCGGTGAACACATCGCAGACCTTCAGGTATTGGCGGAACATGGTTTTTTTGACGATCTCGGTATTGAACGTGCCATTTTCGCCCAACCCGTCCTCAATGATTTTATTGCGCTTGGCCGCGAGAAAACCTCTGCCGTGCGCAACCGCATGTCCCAGATTTTGGATTCCAATTTTGAAGAATGGGATGCCAGCGAGCTGGCCTCGTTTTTTCTGTTCCTCCAATCCGAAGTGGAGCTGCTACTGCCGCTTAGAATCGGAGATTACACCGACTTCTACTCGAGCCTGGAGCATGCCTCCAATGTCGGATCCATGTTTCGCGACCCCAATAACCCGCTTTTGCCCAACTGGCGGCATCTTCCGGTGGGATATCACGGACGCGCATCCTCCATTGTAGTTTCCGGCACTCCGCTGCACAGACCTAAAGGACAGGTACTTCCTCCAGGAGCCGAGGCGCCCGTCTTCAGCGCAAGCAGTCGAATGGACTTTGAGTTGGAAATGGCTTTTGTCATTGGCCACCCCTCCGCTTTGGGTCAATCAGTGCCCGTAGCAGAAGCCGAGGATTATATATTCGGGCTTGCCCTTTTCAATGACTGGTCAGCCAGAGATATTCAGCAGTGGGAGTATCAGCCCCTTGGGCCTTTTTTGGGTAAAAATTTTGGCTCTACCATTTCGCCATGGATTGTCACCTTAGAAGCACTCGAACCGTTCAGAGTGGCCGGTCCTCCTCAAAACCCTGTGGTTTTACCTTATTTACAATATCAGGGGCATAAGAATTTCGATATTCATCTGGAAGTTTGGATCAAACCGGCAAACGCAGAAGCCTCCAGGGTTTGTGTTTCCAATTTCAAATATCTCTACTGGAATATGGCGCAACAACTTGCCCATCACACGGTGAATGGTTGCAATATGGCCGTGGGGGATGTTTGCGCTTCAGGAACGATAAGTGGTCCTGACCCTCAGAGTTACGGCTCCATGCTGGAGCTCAGTTGGCGCGGCACCAAGCCGGTTTCTTTGAAGGACGGTAGCCAGCGCACTTTTCTGCAAGACGGCGACACGGTCATCCTTCGTGGATGGGGAGAACGCGACGGGGTGCGCATTGGATTCGGAGAAGCCTCCGGAACCTTGCTACCGCCGCTGTAGGGTCTGATGGCTTTTCATCGCAAGCGTCATGCAATGGTAGGCAATACCATCAAATGGTGCCCGTTTTAATGGGCATAAAAACCATCTTACCCCTATTCGATGCGAAATTCTACCCTTCGATTGTCGGCGCGGCCCTCTGGGGTTTCATTGCTGCTCCTGGGTTGGCTTTCACCAAAGCCTTGAGCATTGATGGCATCACTGTTGCATCCCTTTTGTATCAAATACTCGCGTACTGCAAGGGCGCGATTTTCGGAAAGCAATAAGTTAGCCTCATCGGCTCCTACATTATCG
>CAYTNI010000129.1:0-8059 GCA_964439115.1 uncultured Saprospiraceae bacterium | reverse complement strand
CTTCCAGGTGAAAGCCGTGCGGGACGGACAGGCCAAAGTGGCAGAGTTTGCACATGGAGAGCTTCAAAAAGACCACCCGCTGCAGAAAACACCCGAGCCCAACGGCACGGAAGTGATTTTTCGCCCGGACAACCAAATATTCCGCAAGTTCCGGTTCCGGTCCGAGTACCTCGAAAATCAACTTTGGAACTACGCCTACCTGAATGCCGGGTTAAAAATCATCTATAACGGACAAACCTTTTTATCCAAAAATGGATTGTTCGACCTGCTCAGCCAAAAGACCAAGGCGGAGAGCCTGCGCTATCCCATCATCCACCTGCGCGGCGAAGACATTGAAATTGCCATGTCACACGGCGAGCACTACGGCGAACAGTACTATTCCTTTGTCAACGGGCAACACACCACCCAGGGCGGCACCCATCTCAATGCCTTTCGGGAGGCCGTGGTAGAAACCGTCAACAAGCACTACAACCGCAGTTTTGACCGCAAGGATATCCTCAGCTCCATCGTCGCAGCCGTCAGCGTGCGCATCGAAGAACCGGTTTTTGAATCCCAGACGAAAACCAAGCTCGGCTCCACGGAAATTGCACCCGGCGGCCTCGGCATACGCACCTTCATCGGCAATTTTATCAAGGAAAAACTGGACAACTTCCTCCACAAAAATCCGGAAGTCAAAAACGATCTCCTCAAGCGCATCCTCCAGTCGGAACGCGAACGCAAGGAAATTGCCGACATCAAAAAATTAGCCAACCAACGCGCCAAAAAGGCCAACCTCCACAATAAAAAACTGCGCGACTGCCGCGCCCACTTCAATGACCCGCCCCGCAAAACGGACGAGGAACTGCGGGCCAACTCCACCATTTTCATCACCGAAGGTGACTCGGCCTCCGGCTCGCTGACCAAAGCCCGCGATGTTCAAACCCAGGCCGTATTCAGCCTCCGCGGCAAACCGCTCAACTGCTATGGCCTCACCAAAAAAGTGGTGTATGAAAATGAGGAGTTCAACCTCCTCCAACATGCCCTCAACATCGAAGACTCCCTGGATGACCTCCGCTACAACCGCGTGGTCGTTGCCACAGATGCCGATGTGGATGGAATGCACATCAGACTCCTGCTCCTGACCTTCTTCTTGCAGTTCTTCCCCGAACTGGTGAGAAACGGACACCTATATATTCTGGAAACCCCTCTTTTCCGGGTGCGCGATAAGAAACAGACTTTCTATTGCTACAGCGAAGCGGAAAAGCAGCAGGCCATCCGCCAACTGCGCGGCAAAGCGGAAATCACCCGATTTAAGGGACTGGGCGAAATCTCCCCCGGCGAATTCGGCGATTTCATCGGCGCCAATATCCGCCTCGAACCCGTCATCATGAATGAAGATACCGGCATTGATGCCATCCTTTCCTACTACATGGGTAAAAATACGCCCGAACGCCAGGAGTTTATCATCGGCAACCTGCGCGTTGAAAAGGATGACCTGGGGAGCGAACCTGTGGAGTCAGAGGTGCTGGAAGAGGCCTCAAATCCTTAGTCTTTACCGGCTTTTTGGTAAGTCAGATTCACCAATCCGGTATCGAAGGACCTGACCTCCG
The DNA here is from genome assembly GCA_964439115.1 of uncultured Saprospiraceae bacterium. Taxonomy (GTDB): domain Bacteria; phylum Bacteroidota; class Bacteroidia; order Chitinophagales; family Saprospiraceae; genus UBA2329. Next base: position 6,470 of record CAYTNI010000129.1, on the reverse strand, counting down.
TCAGCGCCCATTGTGATTCGCCTGTATCACCAGAAAACAAAGGAATACCGGATCCGATAACCGTAGGAACCACGGTGAGTATCATAGTATCGAGAAGCCTGTGCCGAAGTGCGGTGGTGATAAGCTGTGCGCCCCCAACTAACCAGATATCTTTTTCGGATTCCCTTTTGAGTTTTTGGAGGGCCACTTCGACCGCGCCATCCAGGAGGAAGGTATCAGGGCTTTGGGGCATCCAGGATTGATTGGAACTCACCACATAGGTCGTCAGCCCGGGATAGGGCCATTCCACGCCAAAGCCAATGATATCGTCATAGGTTTTTCTTCCCATGACAATGGTGCTGATACGCGCCAGTAGTGCGGTGTAGCCGTAATCTTCCGAGGATGGGTTTGGCAGGGAAGTCAACCAGTCAATACTACCATCCGGTCGGGCGATATAGCCGTCGAGGCTTGAGGCGATGTAGAGGATAAGATTACTCATAGTATAGCGATAAATATTTCCTGTTGAAGTGCTGAAATTCTCCGGATGCCGGGTTGGCAAGGGTGCAGCACAGGCTATTTTTGAATGACGCCACCTGCGACGAATCAAAGGTGGAGCAATCTGGTGGAATAAGACAGCGGTTGCACCATTTCCTGTCGGGAAGCTCCGGTGGGCAGGAATTGCCAGGGCGTGACCTGTCGGGTCCAATCGAAATCATTTTTTTCGAAATAGCGCTTCCGGTATTCCACCGGGGTGCAGGTGCGGTATTTTTTAAACAGGCGGTTAAAATTGGCCAGGTTGTTGAATCCTGATTTAGAGGAAATCTGGGCAACTGTATCATCGGTATCGAGCAGTAATTTACAGGCATGACCGATGCGAAGGTCTATCAAAAATTTGGTGAAGCTGCGAAAAGCATACAAGTGAAAGAAATGGCTGAAGGCAGATTCACTCATGTGTACCTGGTTGGCAACGTCCAGAATCTTCAGACTGGGGTTGGTAAAATGCTTGAGGATATAGGCATAGGCCACTTGAATTCTATTGCTCTCGGAACGGATATTGCTCGGCGAAAACCCCTCGCTGGCGAGAAAGGAAGCATTGGCAGCGTTGGACAATAAGTCGAGCAACTGAAAGAACTCCAGGACATTGGCAAATCCCTTGTCTTCTGTCAGGCTTAAAAGAATAGGAATGGCCTCGTCAAAAGTCTGACGGCAGAATTTAATGCCCCGGCTGGAATCCCGCAGCAATTTTCGTATTTTAAAAAAGCGCTCCTTTTGAAACATTTGGCCGCTGAACAAATCCATTCCAAACTGTATGGTGATTACCCTGTAGGGTTGTCCTGACTCCTTCAGATGTTGATCTCCATCCCATTTGTGATACAGGTATGGCCCTAGCAGTACCAGGTCGAATTCATGGTATCGCTCAGTAGAATCCCCGACGATGCGCGTGCCGGAAATGCCTGCAATAAGATTCAATTCGTATTCCGGATGGTTATGGATAGGATAATCAAACCCATTGGACATAGAATCCAGCACCACAAACACGTCCTGGGTTTTCAGGGGGGTGATTTCACGGAAAATATTCATTTGGTTCAATTTGGTTTTATTGGGAAATATACTCTCAAAAGTATTATTTTTTTGCGTTATTGTACCACATACAAGGTGTTTTGACCAATAAATTTGCGATAAAATCCAAAAATCAGATATAAGATGATCATAAATGCTTTTTCAGAAAACAAACCATTATTTCGGGCGAGTGAATATCTGAGTTTGATTATTATCCTGTTAGGTTTTACCACGGCGACCGTTCACGGCCAGGGATTTATGCTCAGCGGTAAGATAAGCTCAGGTGAAGACCGGCTTCCCCTGATTGGTGCTACCGTTACTGAAAAAGGCACTGTAAAAGGCACGATAACGGATGCTGAGGGAAATTATTCGCTTCAGGTATCTTCTTCCTCAGCGATTATTGTGACCAGTTATCTGGGTTTCATCCCACAGGAAATTCAACTCCGGGGTCAAGGCCGGCTTGACCTGGTGTTAATGCCTGAGTTGAATGTCATGCAGGAGGTAGTTGTTACGGGTTACAAGCGCGAAATCCGCAGCGATGTAACGGCAGCCATCACCTCTGTGAAAGCCCGGGACATAGAAAAGCTCGTCGTCACCGGTATTGACCAGGCCCTTCAGGGACAGGCGCCCGGAGTTTCGGTAACGCAGGTGACCGGCTCACCGGGGGATGATATCGCCGTAAGAATCCGGGGGGTAGGAACCCTCGGCAACAACAACCCTTTGTATGTGATTGACGGTGTGCCCACCACGGGAGGACTGAACATGTTCTCTTTGGCGGATATTGAATCCATTGAAATATTGAAAGACGCCGCCGCAGCCGCAGTGTACGGTGCCCGGGCTGCCAATGGCGTGGTTTTGATAACCTCTAAGCGCGGAAAGGCCGGCCCTCCGATTTTCAACTTCGAATCCAGCGCGGGTATTCAGGAGCCGGTGAGGCTTCCGGAATTGCTAAGGGCTGATGAATATCTCCAAATCCGGAATGAGGCTATTGCCAATGCCAATGTACTTCGCAACCCAGCTAATCAGCTTCCAACCTACAACCTGGCCATGCTCGACACTTTGCCGGATATCAACTGGCTGGACTCCATTTTTAATCCCGCGCCGGTACAGCGCTATGTGTTGTCGGCCAGGGGAGGGAGTGAATCCGGCAGTTTTTACCTATCGGGGGAGTATTTCTCACAGGATGGTATTTTTAAGGGGCAGGCGTTCGAAAAATACCAGGTGCGTTTTAATGGAGATATTGGCAATAAGTGGTTCCGCCTGGGCAACAGCCTGGTTTTTGCCCATACCGACCGCAGGGTCATCAATGGTTCCGGCGACGGCTTTGGCCCTGGCAATGAACTCAGCGGTATTCGCTATGCCCTGATTGCCGCTCCGGTATTCAGGTCGCGGTACCCCGACGGGAGTTTCGTCAATGTCAGTGCAGAACTTGGCGACCCGGTACTCTACGGCGACGGCAATGCCAACCCGCTGGCGTTCCTTGAAAATACCGACTGGACTATCCGGAGGTACCGGATTTTCGGCAATGTATTTGCTGAATTGACTCCTCTCAAGCACCTCCGAATAAGAAGTACACTAGGGGGTGATTTCCTGTTTGACCGGGAAAAGTTATTCAAAGAAAAGCTGTCACCGGCCATTTACGATCCAACCTCCCTCAACGAGGGTCGCGTTTTTGATCAGACGCTGGTATGGAACAATACCGCTGACTTTTCCAGGAACTTCGGAAAACACCGCCTTTCCGTATTGGCAGGGATGGAAGCCATCCGCAACCACACCGATTACCTGGGCGCTTCCGCCAATAATTTTAGGCGTACCGACCCGTTATTCCGATACATCAGTGCCAGCATTCCGGAGGAATTGAACAATATTGGCGCTTCGGGCATTGCCACCGAGTGGGCCCTGCTCTCGTGGTTTGGTCAAATGGGCTATTCCTTTGACAATCGCTACGTGATACAGGCCGCGGTACGCAGAGACGGGTCTTCGCGCTTCGGAAAGGACAATCGCTGGGGCACCTTTCCTTCCGTGGCCCTTGCCTGGAATATATCCAACGAACCCTTCTTCAGCGATGTGCAGTTTTTGTCCAGTCTGAAACTGAGAGCGAGCTGGGGAAAACTCGGCAATCAGGAAATTGGCATTTATCCCTTCAGCTCCCTGGTAAACGCCGGAGAATTTGTATATGCATTTGGAGACCAGATTGTTACCGGCGCAAGCATCGCCGAACTGGGCAACAGCAACGTGAGATGGGAAACCAGCACGCAGTTTAATACGGGCCTTGATTTCAGCATATCACAAGACAAGCTATCCGTGACTGCCGACTATTTTATCAAGCAAACCGACGACATTTTGGTGAGGGTGCCGGTCCCACAATCCGGAGGCGCTACGCGGCCGCCCTTCGTCAATGCCGCATCCGTGGAGAACAAAGGCTTTGAACTTGGGGTACAGTACCGAAACAAGGCAGGCAAGTTCAACTATTTTGTGGGCGGCAATATTTCTGCCATCCGCAACAAAGTGCTTTCTATCGCAGATAGCGAACCCATCCTTGGTGGGTTTGGGCTTTCCGATGGGCCACTTACCAGAACGGAGCCCGGACAACCCGTGGGATCGTTTTTCCTTTGGGAGATGATGGGTATATTTCAATCGGGTGAAGAAATTGCGGCAAGCCCCTTTCAATCCAACTTCACCCGCCCGGGGGATGTACGGTTTCGCGATGTCAATGGGGATAATCGCATTGATGACAAGGATCGCATTCACGTGGGCAATCCGTTTCCAGACTTCACCTATGGCCTCAACGCGGGATTTAATTGGCGGAATCTCGATTTTTCGACACTTCTCCAGGGCGTACAGGGCAACGATGTGTATTTCCTTTACGGAAATTTCGCCTACGAGGTACAATTGCGGGGCTTTAACTCCTATCGGGAAATCCTCAACCGGTGGACGCCGCAGAACACCAACACCGAAATCCCTATCGCCAGTGTAGATGACCGCAACGGCAACCGACGTTCCTCTACGCGCTTCCTGGAGGATGGCTCGTACCTGCGGGTAAGAAATATAACCCTGGGTTATAATTTTAAGGAATGGCTGAAACTGGAAAACACAGGAGACTTCAGGTTATATCTCACGGTTCAAAACGCATTGACCTTCACACGCTATCCGGGCTTAGACCCTGAAATTCAGGCCAATGCCAATGACACCAGAGGTTTGGGCATCTCCTCAGACCTCAGCGTAGGCATAGACTGGGGTACCGTTCCGGCACCCAGATTCTGGACGGCCGGGCTTCAACTGCAGTTTTAAAAAGCGAAAGTAAAAATGATGGGAAAGGCCCATAGTGGCCATCCTGAAATTGATTACCCATACACCCAAACCGCATCATCATACACCACAACAGGCATTTTGAGCATAAAAAACGAGCGCATGAAAACAATACACAGGAATCTTATCGCCCCAAGACCGGGCAATTCCATGCCGGCCTTATTCAGGCTACTCTTTTTGATGAGTTGCACCGGTTGCTGGGTTGCCTGCGAATCCATTTTAGACAAGGAACCCATTGCCACGCTGGATGCGGGGTCGTTTTTTCAAAGCGAGACTGATGCCGTACAAGCCCTCAACGCCGCCTACAGACCCTTGTTATTTAACAACCGCAACGGCAATTTTTACTGGGCTTTTGCAGAAATCACCGCCGATAACGCCATCACCGGCGGAGATGGTTCCCGCCCCGGCCTGGTGGAATTGGATGCATTTACTTACACGCCCCGGACGGAGGAGTTTAACGCTTTCTGGAAGCTTCAATACGAAGGAATAACCCAATGCAATCTCGTTTTGGACAACCTGGATAAAATAGAAATGGCGGCTGACAGGAGCGCGCAAATCCGGGGGGAGGCCATGTTCCTGCGTGCTTACTACCACTTTCTGTTGGCTCAGGTGTTTGGCGATGTACCGCTCCTGACCCGAATCATCCCGCCGGATCAGTTAAGAACACCCCGCACCTCCAAAGCCGAAGTGCTGGAACGCATCGTGAGGGATTGTGCGGAGGCGGCAGATTTCCTGCCGCAGGTCGTCCCGCCCGGTCAAACGGGAAGAGCCACCAAAGGTGCCGCGCTCGCCCTGGCAGCCAAAGCTTCGCTGTATAATAAAAACTGGAGCTCTGTGCTCGACTATGTGGCGCAGGTCAAAGCACTCGGTCAGTACAACCTGGTGCCCGATTATCGCGATAATTTCAAAAAGGAAACCCAGAACAATGCAGAATCCGTGTGGGAAATCCAGCATACCAATCTGGAGCTAGGCGTAGGTAATTTCCTCAACCAGTGGTGGATGTCCAGAAAATTAAATGGCTATGGCTTTGCCGAACTCACCGCATCGTATTACAACAGTTTCGAGCCAGGAGACCCCAGAAGGAGGTTTACTGCCGCTGCCAACAATGAGGAGTACTTCGGGGCTATTTATAAAAACTCCTTCTCTTCCACCCGGTACAGCCCCCGGAAATATTTGCAGGACACCGCTCAGGTTACCCAACCTGCTGACGGCGATATCAACTACACCACCATCCGCTATGCCGAAGTGCTGCTCTGGGAGGCCGAAGCCCTTATCGAACTCAATCGGCTGAACGAAGCCCTGGAACCCCTGGAAAGGGTACGGGCCAGAGCCCGGGCACAAGCTGCAAACCCAGACACTACACTACCTCCTCTGACAGTTGGCACTCAGGAGGCTATGCGGATTGCCCTGCGCCGAGAACGCAACGCGGAGCTGGGCTTCGAATTACATCGCTTTTTCGACCTTGTCAGGTGGGGAATCGCTCAGGAGGTCCTTCCCGGATTTCAGCCCGGCAAGCACGAATACTTTCCCATCCCACAAACAGAAATGGACCTGAACCCGGCGCTGGTGCAAAACCCCGGGTATTGAGATAACCTTTACCGCGCACGATTCATTTTCACAAA
>CAYTNI010000128.1:3561-8071 GCA_964439115.1 uncultured Saprospiraceae bacterium | reverse complement strand
AATCCAACCCATCCCTATTCGAACTGGATGCCTGGAGTACGCCGGATGTAATGGATCGAAGTCTTGATAAATGTCGCCAGGCCGGTTTGAGCTGGCGTTTGCTTCCTGTTTTACAGGATGTGGATACGGAGGGCGACTGGCAGGCAGTCACGGCAGATTTACAGCTGGATTTCAGGAAGGATGAGTAGATTTGCATCAATAGAAATTTTATCACCATGCGAATTATATTTCCCCTTGTCTGGCTTTTTCAGGCATTTTGGTTTGCAGTAGCTTGCTCCGGGCAGCCGATTCGCTTTGAAACCGCCCAAAGCGCCAAGGTTAAGCCCCCCGACTCCGATTACGTGCTCCTGATTTCACTCGATGGTTTCCGATGGGATTACGTAGAGCGCTTCCAGCCGCCCAACCTGTTGAAATTTATCGAGGGGGGCGTCCAGGCACAAGCGCTTTGGCCGAGTTATCCGAGTAAAACTTTCCCCAACCACTACACCATTGCCACCGGTATGTATCCCAACAGCCATGGACTGGTGGACAACTCCTTCTACGACAAAGAAAAAGGCGAAGAATACCGCATCAACAAACGAGAGTTAGTGGAGGACGGCTCCTGGTATGGCGGAACGCCCATCTGGGTGCTGGCAGGAAAAGCCGGGATGCGCACCGCCAGCTTCTTCTTCGTGGGTTCGGAAGCGAATATCCAGGGCATGCGTCCTAATGAGTACTACCGCTATGATGGTTCTATCAGCCATGAACAAAGAGTACGGCAGGTGTTGGATTGGCTCGCCCTGCCGGAAGCAGAGCGCCCACGCCTCATTACCCTTTACTTTTCTGACATGGATGATGTCGGGCACCGACATGGGCCTAATGCCGACGAGCAACTTCGCGAAAAGCTCGCCAGCCTTGATCAGTCGCTTGGACAACTCTTCGAAGGGATTCAAAAAACCGGATTACCTGTCAACATCCTCATTGTTTCCGACCACGGAATGGCCGCCATTCGCGCCGAGAATTTACTCCCCATTGAATCTGTCGAAGACGATGAGCAATATCGAACCGTCAACAATGGCGCACTGGCGCATATTCATCTCCATCGGGAGGCAGACGAGGAAAGTGTCTTTCAAAAGCTAAAATCTGCTGAAAACCATTACCGCATATACCGCACCGCCGAAGCACCGGGATTTGAAACGCCACCCACCAACCATCGCTGGGGTGATTTCCTGGTAGTACCTGACTCAGGATACTATTTTGCCAATGCCCGAATTATTGGCCTCCGCAAAATGAGTACTTCCAAAGAATTCGGTGAACACGGCTTTTCCCCGAATAATCGCGATATGCACGGCATCTTCTACGCCAACGGCCCAGCCTTCCCCAAGGGAAAAATAGTGCCGGGCTTTAAAAATATCCATATATACCCATTGATGTGCCGCTTACTTCAACTCGATATCCCATCAGATATTGATGGGGAAGCCGAGTTTTGGGAAACATGGGGTATTCTTAAAAAAGAGTAAAATAAGATGAGCCGAAATGACCATCAACTGCCGGTACTTCTGCTCACCGGTGCTGCCGGAGGAATCGGAAGGCATTTTACAGTGACCCAGCGCGGCAATTTCCGCATGGTCGTCAGCGATCTGGAACAATCTGAGCTGGACCGCATCTTCGGTACGGAAACAGACCAATTCCTGCCCCTGGCGCTCGATGTTACCGATGCCGACCAATGGCAAAAGGCATTGGATACCATTCTTCAAAAATTCGGCCGGCTGGATGTGGTCATTAACAATGCGGGTATCCTTCGGCCTAAGTTTATCCTCGAGGCTGAGGCCGCCCACGTAGCACAACACCTCGATGTGAACGCCCGGGGCCTGATGCTCGGCACTACGATGAGCGCCAGGATGATGCAACAACAAGGCAAAGGCGGACATATCATCAATATCGTCTCCATGGCAGGAATCGCACCGGTGCCGGGCCTTGCCTATTATGCGGCTTCCAAGTTTGCGGCCCGAGGCTTTTCACTTTCGGCAGCCATTGAGTTGAAACCACATGGAATTTCGGTGAGTTCCATTTGCCCTGATGCCGTACTGACGCCTATGTACGACCTTCAACTGGAAACACCCCTTGAGGCCGCCCTCACCTTTTCAGGTGCCCAAAACCCCCTTCGGCCGGCTGATGTGGAAAGGGCAATCCTGGAAGCGCTGCGCAGCAAAGCGGTGGAAATCATCCTGCCGGCACATAGAGGCTGGATGGCAAAAATAGCAGCTGCATGGCCTTCCATAGCCGGATTACTGCACAAAAATCTGAGCGAAAAAGGGCGGAAACGAGCAGTGAAAATTAAAGAAAAAACCTAATCAAGACTTTATTACCTTTCCATAATACCGGCCATTGGCTGTGTGAATGCGATACACATATACACCCACCTGTAGGTTGGGTAATGAAATGCGCAAATCACCGCGATGTTCTCCCTCCCAGATTCTCCTACCACTGACATCAAACAAGACGAACTCGTAATTGCCCTCGTGACGTGTGCGAACCACCAAATCATCCCCCGCACCAAACGGATTGGGAAAAACAGAGAAGACATACGGCAATAATACTTCCTCCCTGGCTCGCACAATGCCTCCGTCTTTGCTGATAAACAATTGCCCTGATTGAAAAATCCCCGCAGATTCATCAAAGTCCGCACTGCCATCACTCCCCGGGGTAAGACTTTGCGCCAGCCCCTGGAACTGCCACACCGGCCCGTCGGCATTGTCCGGGCGATGGTAAAGGCGAAAAGCTTCGGGATTGACGGCATCCTGCTGGGAAATCGGACCGATACCTGAAAATACCACCTCTGTCAACGGGTCGAACCCACTGTTGGAGCCGTAGTTGTTGATGATCCAATAGGCCGTGGAGTGCGGCGCATCCGAAGGCAACTGATCGGGAGTCAGATTAATGCGGGTAGCAAAAACTTCGCCGTTGGGTAAAATGCCTCCGGCTGGAAATGTGAGGCTGAGACCGGTATCGTCCATCTGGTAATTTCCGGGTGTTTGAATCACCTTTTTAGATACATTACCGGGTCCCACCGGACAAGTGGAGGTTACTCTCACTGCAGCCCCGCCAAGCCTGGCATGACGCAATCCGGAACGGTCGAGCACATCGCCGGTATTTTCGTTAAACTGGTAATACAACAGTAAACCGGGGTCATCCTGGGGGACTTTCACCAAATGGCGCAACAGGCGAATTTCATCCCGCGACAATGCCCGGTTCCAGATACAAACCTCTTCCATCCATCCTTTGAATCGTCGCCCGTTGTGGTTGGGGTCAGCGCCTAAGTAAAAATCTGCAGGGAAATTTTGTACAGCATGGGAGGCGTTATTAACCGAGGGGATTCCATTCAGGTAAATGGTAGCCTTTCCCGGTTCTACCACAAGGGCCACATGCGCCCATTCTCCGTTGGGCACGACCAACCCGGAATTCCAGTTCCAGTGGCTGTCGTTCCAGTGGTACCGCAGTTCATTGTTGTTGCCAAAATTTAGTCCGGCCACAGTATTTCCACCCCTGGAAAAGAAAATACCCGCATTGGACGGCTGTGAACCGTCGCGTTTTATCCAGGCAGACACGGTAAAGGATTGGATAGGCGTGTTTAAGGCGGGAGCTACTGCGAAGTCAGAAACCCCGCCCGACAGCCGCAGCGCCAATCCGGGAATGGTGTCCGGCGCACAGCGGTCTTCGGTAATTTGCACCATGGCGGGAACGGTTTTGGAGTGGCTGTTTCCAGCGCCATCGGTGACCGTGAGCGAAACGGTAAAGGCGCCAGTCTGACCAAAAACCACCCGAGGGTTGCGGGCAGTGGTGTCGCTCACCCAGACAGCGCCGGGAAATGACCAGTGCCATTGGGCATTGTCATGATTCAAAATGGAATAATCTTCAAAGAAAAAAGTATCCCTGACGCAGGCGCTTTGGCGTTTATCCACCATCGGCTGGGCAAGCGGTAGCGATGGTGTGGGAAAATCAGCTTCCCAGATGCCATGACTATAAGTGGCCAGCCGCAATTTGCCCGCCTTATAAAAGGGGCGCATGATGTTGCAGTTGGTAGCGGCGGGTAGCCCATCGTAAAAAGGCGCCCAGTCGTTCATCTGGTTATTGCGGTAAAAAACGGCGAAATTGGTCGCCGCGAAAACACCTCCGTCGGTTCCCGCCTGATGCAATACGTAGTGGATGGTATGCCCGTCCAGCGCGGGAGTACTCAGGTTCTGCCAGGTCAATCCGCCATCGGTGGTTTTGTAAATCTTGGCGCCGTCATTGGCGCTATGGCCATACGCTACCCAAAGGGTATTTTCATCATCGGCACTTAACGACATGGTGCCGGCGCGTCGGGACGGTGCGCTCGGCAGGGTGCGCGATTGCCAGGTTGATCCGCCATCGGCACTTCTCCACAAGGTGGCATTATAGAAAGAGGTGCGCTGAAAAACATACATCACCTGAGGATTGCTGCGCGATATCTCGATATGCATCACCGGTTCAGAGCTCCCCTGGAAAGTGT
>CAYTNI010000128.1:0-3461 GCA_964439115.1 uncultured Saprospiraceae bacterium | reverse complement strand
TTGCTGCGCGATATCTCGATATGCATCACCGGTTCAGAGCTCCCCTGGAAAGTGTGAATAAGGTCAAAGCTCGCGCCTTCATTAGTGGAGCGCCATAGTTGATTATCCTTTCCAATGTAGATTTCGCGATAACAAAGCGGGTGAAATTCCATCTCACTGGAGTGGGCGGCATAATAAGACTCCCCGGGGTAATCACCCAGGGCGGGTAAGCTCAGCACCTCTTCCTCGATGCTGCGGGGGATAATTTTGGTGGAAATATCGGAAAAGTAGGCCTTTCCCGGAATACCGGGGTTGACGTAGCCGGTTGGTGCCTCTCCACCTCCGAGGCGAAGGAATTGTCCTTGCGGGAAGGACACCCGCGTAGCGGAATTGCCGTTGTGGTAGCGTCCCCCCACTATCAGATCTTCATTCCAGCCACTTCCAAAACCCCAAAAATCGGAGGCGGAGATGCCATTTTTTCTGGATTCGTGCGAGCTGAACAGGTTAGTGGAGTAATTCACGCCGCCATCGGAAGCCACCCACATATCCTGACCCACAATTCGGATTTCCTGCTGGTCGGGGTGAATCCAGGACAAATTGCCCTGGTAACCGCCAAGCGCGGTAAAAGATTGAGCCCCATTTTCAGTTTTCCAAAGATTTAGCCCCCCGATAAGCACATGATTGGGATTGGTATGGGAAGCTGCGATAGACAGGTTGTAATACCCCTGATAAAGCGTATTGGTGTTATTGAGGGTCATCAGGTTGGGATGGGCGGTGGTGTAGGGGCCACCAACCGGAGGGTTGGGCAGTGTCCAGCTTTCGCCGGCGTTGTCGCTTCGGAACACCCCTATGAAGCCATTGTCACCAGGTTTGGAATTGCCGGCAAGGACGGCATAGACCACGTTGGGGTTGGCAGGTGTCACGGTCATCCGGGCACCGTCGTCGCGACGCTCGGCATGGGAAGAAGTGTACCAGCCGGTCGGGCGGATGCTGAACGAGGCGCCGAAATCATTCGACTTAAAAAATTCACAGCGCTTTTCAGCGGCATTGGTTTTCAGGAGATAGAGAATTTCCGGCTGGGTGGGATGTACCTCGATATCCCAACAGGTACCGCTGTAGAGATTGGTCCAGTTGGCGCCCCCATCCGTACTTCTATAAAGGCCGAGATAGCCGGCCACCAGCACGATCTGCGGGTTGGCCGGATTGACCGAGATGTCATTCACATCGAGATTATTTATCTCCAGGATAACCTGCCAGCTATCCCCGCCGTCGGTAGTTTTATACAGGCGCCGGTTATCGCCGGCATATACAATCTGAGGATTAACCGGGTCAATGCGGATGCTGTGTACTGCGCGCATCAGGGTGTTTCCGGATACCAGGTGCCAATTGAGACCGCGATCCAAGGTTTTATAGACGCCCCCGGCTTCGGTGCCGCAAAACAGAAGGTTTGGATTGAGCGCCGACTGGTCAATGCAATATACATTGGCTTGCCAGGATACGCGCACCTGGCCGGGATTGGTGCTGTAGGTTTCTGTGGGGCCGAGGTGACGCCATAGGGGGTTCAACGCTTTGGGAGCGTTGGCGCGTTGTTCCAGCCATCGCTGCTCGATGGCATTTTGGGCTATCGGGTTGGGAGGCAACACATGGCCATCGGGCTGGAGCCAGGGCTCAATGCGGCGGCGCCACTTCTTGTAGTATTGTGTATGGGTAGTTTTCGCGAAATCATTTGAACGGTAGTGGGCGCGATAGGCGGAATCCACTGCGGCCACATTGGGGCTTGGCTGGTACATCAACAGCGCCCAGGGAGGGGTTTCGGCATCGGTATCCGGCTGAAACTGGAGTGTTTTTTGGGCCGAAAGCGGCAGAATCATACCTGTGAAAGCAAGTAAAAGCAGTAAAAATCTCATGCGGACCTTATTATGTGGGAGATGTAAAGTCTTGTTTTGGAAATTTATAGTAAACCCAGATAATGGATATAGCCTACCCGACGGCGTTTCCGTAAGCAAACTTTCAGGATAGCCGTCTTTGCCAATGCCTTGTTATTTCGGTCCAATTCTCCGTGGTATCGCGCAATTCCTCTATGGACTGCCTGATGGAAGGTTTGGCCAGCTCATGGATTTGGATGGGGTGGAAATGCACCCAAAAGGAGCCGTGTTTCTCTTTAAATTCATCCCACCAGGTTTGCCAGTTGTCATAAGTTACTTCCCAGGATTGATGTGGGTCATCCTCTTCGTCGAGGATACCGCCGGAGCTGCCTGTTTCGACCACGCGATTGTCCGGCAACAAAAAAACTTCTGCACCGCCGCCCTCCGTTCCGAATTCGAAGAGTAAGATGCGTTCGGATTGTGGTATCGTTTCGTCTGTTTGATGCATGGTATTAGCTTTAATGGTTTGTAATCAGATAATGGCTCGTTCAATAGACAAATCTATGGAAAACTATTAAATATGGCCGGGCAACAGTGCCGTGATTTATAACGACTGCCTGGCTTTTTTTAAATACAGGAATTTGAGCGCTTCATTTTGATGTCTCCGAAGGTATGTTTTTTGTTCGACGATCCTAACCGTTGGGACTCAATTCGAAGGGGATTACCTGGCCTGTTTCGCTTTTGCCAGCGCTGGTTATTCCTACTCCGACATGATTCTTTGATAAATATACACGCTGCCCGCAACCATTTGGTTTGTCCCCGTACGATTTGGAAAATTGCGCCCGTAGAAGTATTTTTGTTGATTCATCGCATTCTGAGCCAGGCGGGGTGGAATCTGAGAAAAAGGAAATACATCAACCGATGAATCGTATCAGAGATGGAGACCTCGGCAAGCGCAAAAGCAACACCACAGCAACAAACAGACTACTAAAAACAAGAAAAAACACTCCATTTTGAGCAGTAACCCTAAAAATATTAATTACACCTTAACCGGAAAGCGAGAAAGTATGCGCCTATTGACAGGCGTGTGTGGCCCATCACTCAAAATAATTGACATCCTGTTGCCAACGCACCGGTAGCGCATTTGGCTTTTCAGCAAGCATCAATACCATTTTGCAAATGCCAAAAAATTACCTTTAGCCGACGGAACACCATAAAAAACAATTTTTCAACAAATCAACTAACCAACGCGAGCATACATGCAAGGCAAACAACTCAGAAAATTAGAAGCGGAACTCTGGAGAGCAGCAGACCAGCTCAGAGCCAACAGTAAACTGACCGCTTCGGAATACTCCATGCCTGTGCTGGGACTGATATTCCTACGGCACGCCTACAACCGCTATCCGAATGTAAAAATTGAAGTAGAAAAAGATTTTTCCGTGCATCCGCAACGGGGCTGGCGGCCTATAACCAAAAAAGACTTTGAGGAACGCAATGCCATGTTCCTGCCCGAAAAAGCACAGTTCGACTATTTGGTAGCATTGCCCGAAAGTGTTGACATCGGCGAAGCCATTGACAACGCCATGAAACTAATTGAGGACGAAAACGACAGCCTCA
>CAYTNI010000127.1:0-8098 GCA_964439115.1 uncultured Saprospiraceae bacterium | reverse complement strand
GACGGCCTGCACGACCCCTCCTACGCCGCCATGGTTCAGTATTTTACGGACAAAAATTACAATGTAATTACTCTTGGGTATGACTGGAGAAAAAATCTGCTGGAGAATGCAGCGCAGTTGAGGGAGGAAATATCTAAATACCTCCACACTAAAAAGGATAAATCCCCTCAGTCAAATTTTACGGCGCCCTATTATTTTATAGCCCATTCCATGGGTGGGTTGGTACTCAGCCTCGCATTGGCCGGAGAAAAAGATTTCCAGGAAAAGCTAAAGGCATCCCAGTTTCGGGTATTGCTTCTCGGCGTTCCCTGGAAGGGCTCTTTCAGCGTCCCCCGGATATTCCTCGGGCAGGAATCTACCGTGCAGCGCATTGCCCTGCTGGATTTAAAACACTCCAGAAAAGAAATTCAAGGCATCATTGCGCAATACCCGGGGTTGATTCAACTCATGCCGCGCGGCAACGATTCGGCTAAGACGTTCTTTGAATTTTGGAATACGCAAATTGCAGGTCCCGAATCGGATAAACTGCCTCAATTTGAAACCAACCTCCATCCCAATGACTCCGGCGCGAAGCTAACAGGTAAACCCCTGGCAATGCACTACCTCAACCAGGTGGAGGAGCAACTGAATAATCTAGCCCTTGACGCTCAGCATTTCAAGTATGTGGCCGGCCAGGATACCCAAACCCCCAATGAATTCCGAATCGAAGGGGGCAAAGAAATCAAGTTCAGATCCACCCCGGCAGGGGATGGCCGCGTACCCTGGGATACTATTCCGACAGCTCTAAGAGAGGTTACCTACTACGTGCCGGCAGTGCATGGCGACCTCGCCTCTCATGAGAAGTCTTTTGATGGATATTTAGAACTTTTGGAAAAGGGCAGCACTGATTTACTGTCGCGCCATGAACCTGTAACCCGAAGTACCGCTTTGTTGGATTGGTTGCCTCAGGAGGATTTGGTCGAATACCCCACCGCAAGAGATATTGATTTCGCCATCGGTGGAAGACCTCCCCAGGCGGTTGTACAAACCACCAATCACAAAGTATCGGTGACGCTCACACATGGGGATTTGGTGCATGCCGCTCATCCCATTATGGTGGGACATTTTAAGGGGGATGCCATCCTCAATGCCGAGAAAGTGATTGACGACCAGTTGGATGACCAACTTTCTCTGCGCAAACAAATGGGATATTATCCAGAGGAAATTGGTTCCAATATCATTTTGATCCCCACCAAAGGGCGCTTTAAAGGAGGCATCGTGGTAGGCCTGGGAGAATTTGGTACACTTACTGAACCCACCCTCTATCACACCCTTCATTCTGCCCTGGTAAGTTATCTCTTAAAAGTGAAGGAAAATGGCACCCGCGGGGAGCATGTCGTAGGTGTCTCGGCCTTGCTGATTGGTTCCGGCTTTGGAAGCCTCATGATTGCCAATTCTGTAAAAGCTTTATTCGATGCCGTTACCGATGTGAACCGACTGATGGCCGGACGAAAAGACAAACAGCTTCCGCTGATTGGCGAACTTGAAATCGTGGAGTTATTCCGATATAAGGCGGTACAAACCTCCCGACTGATCCAGAATTTTGTAAAAGATACCAATTACCAGCATCTGGCGTTCAATGACAAGATCAAAAAAGTAAGCGGCCGAAGGGACGTCATTCCGGATGAGGTGGATACCGGATGGTGGCATCGCATTAAAGTCTGGCACCCCGAAAATGCCACGCTCACTAAGGGTTTTGACCTAAGTATGCTTCATTTCACTTCCCTTACTGACCGTGCCCGTGCTGAAGAAAAAATATTGCACATCAACCCCACTTTGGTGAATGACCTGGTTTCTAATGCGGCAAAATATACCGGAGCAAATGTAAAGCTGTCTAAAGCGCTGTTCGAACTCCTCGTCCCTAATGAATTCAAAACCTATGCCTCCGGATTGCGCAATATGGTGTTGATTGTCGATAAAGAAACGGCCAGATACCCCTGGGAGTTGATGAGCAGCGCTGAAAAGGGCAACGAAAAACCCATTTCTATCAAAGCCGGCCTGATTCGCCAATTGAAAACATCTACCTTCCGGCAAAATGTGGAGGACGCTGGAGGGCGAAAAGCCCTGGTGGTGGGAGATCCTCCTCTGAACGGAAAATACAGACAATTGGATGGAGCCGCTGAAGAGGCAAAACAAGTTGTGAAAATACTGGAGGCGCACGACTACGAAGTGGATGACCATATCCAAAAGCCGTACATGGGCATCATTACAGACCTCATGTCCACCCCTTACCGGATTCTCCATTTTGCCGCTCATGGCATATTTAATGATCCCGTTACCGGCCAAACCGGCATCCTACTCGACGACCGGACTATCCTCACCCCTTCTATTTTCAAGCAGATGCGCTATGTACCCGATCTGGTTTTTGTGAATTGCTGTTCACTCGGGAAAATAGACACCGCACAGGAAAAGCTGTTACAGGCCAAATTCGAAGTGGCTGCCAGCATCGGCTGCGAATTGGCAGAAATTGGCGTAAAAGCCGTCATCGTGGCCGGATGGGAAGTGGAAGATAAAGCCGCAAAGGTTTTCTCTGAGCTCGTTTACAACAAGTTACTCAACGGATTAAGCTATGGCGCAGCCGTACAGGATGCCCGGGTGGAAATTTACAACAGGTATGGCCTTAACAACAATACCTGGGGAGCATACCAATGCTATGGCGACCCATTTTTTACCCTTAAAGTGAAAAGGGATAAATCAGAAAGCAAAACCCCAATGCCCCCCGATGCCGAAGAAGCCATTCTCCTCCTGGAAAACTTCATCAACCGCCAGGATACCTCCTTCCATCGCCGCAATAATTCGTCTAAAAAACCTTTGGAAATCCTACAGGATATTGACAAAACTATTGTAAAATTCAAGGATGACTCCAGGGTGGTAGAAAAACTGGCCGAAGCTTACGGCAAAATTGGCGAGCTAAAACTGGCATTCGAGGAGTATCGGCGGCTCGGCAATTTTGAAAAGGCTACTTTCACCTACAAAGCGCTGGAACAAATGTACAATACCCGAGTGCGCCTGCTTGAAGAGGAGTATAAGAACTTTAGTGAAAAAGAACGGGAAGAGAACCAACAGAAGTACCGCAATCAGTTGGAGGAAGTGGTGAAAAGCCTGCAAAGCCTCCTGAATTTTGGCGAAACCAAAGAGCGCTACGCACTCGTTGGCAGCGCGTGGAAACGGGGCTTCATGATGTTCCGGGATAAATCCATGCTGGAGAAATCTGCCGAAGCCTACCTGAAGGCGCTTAAAATTCAGCAAAAAAATGGAGCGGACTACTATTCCTTCTTCAATTACGCCACCGCCTATGAGTTGCTGGCTGAAAAAAAGCGTGGGTTAATTAAGCCCTCCAATGACCAAACTACGGAAAATATCCATAACGCCGAACAAAGGGAAAAGTCCGACCCCGACTTCTGGAATAAGACTGCCCCAAGTATGGTCTATCTCTGGGAGCTCATCCAGGCGAAAGAAGAGGAGGTGACGGATATTAAACAGAGATTAGTGACTAATTTTAGGGAAGCCTGGAAAATAGAAGGCAATCCCAATAACAAAAAGTCTCATCTCGATCAACTTAAATTTGTTAGAATTGGAATCGAACAAAACGATAAAATTGAGCACAATCAACTTAAAATCAATGCACTGAATGATGCCGAAGCGGAGATTAACATTGAAACTGATTGATAATAATCACGATGGGAAATGACAAATGTCTTTTCCCCCAAGGCTGATTTCATCCATTTTAGCAGGGTAACGCCGGCATCGGCATCCGAGAACTGAAATGAAACATCAAAGTGCATGTTCCTTATCGCTACAAGATTATATGCCCGACTTTTCTGCCCGGGAGGAATTTTTGGAGACACCTTTCGGGTTTCCTATATCTGTTTGCACGGCCGGTATCTCACTTCCAGGTTCAATCGCTCCGACCCACAGCCTGATTTCATTCGCGATGCCTTATGGAGTATATTTGCTTCTTCATGATATGGGCTGTAAAAAAGGAAATACCTTTTTTGAGATCGCTACCAATCACCATGATGAGGCATTGACCTGGATACTGCGAAGAACGCCTTCACAGTTCCAATAAAAAATAACTTTGCAAGCACTAAAATCTGAACAAACATGACCAAGGCAATCAAATCCTTTGAAGAGTACAAAGCAGAATATCAACGCAGCGTGGAAAACCCGGAAGCTTTCTGGGACGAGGTGGCCTCCTCCTTTCACTGGCAACAAAAATGGAATAAAGTGGTGGAATGGGATTTCAATAAATTGGACGTCAAGTGGTTCCTGGGCGGTAAGCTCAATATTACCGAAAACTGCCTCGACCGGCATCTCGATACCCGCGGTGACCAGGTGGCCATCCTCTGGGAACCCAATAACCCCAATGCTCCCACCAAATCCTTTACCTACCGCCAATTGCATGCCGAAGTTTGCAAAGCGGCCAATGCATTAAAAGCCAATGGCATCAACAAAGGAGACCGCGTCTGCTTCTATATGCCCATGGTGCCCGAACTAGCCATCGGCGTCCTGGCCTGTGCCCGTATCGGTGCTATCCACTCCGTAGTGTTTGCCGGTTTTTCGGCATCCGCCCTCGCTGACCGTATCAAGGACTCCGAGTGTAAAATGGTCATTACCTCTGATTACAACGACCGCGGCGCCAAACACATTCCCGTAAAAGCTGTGGTGGATGAAGCCATAGCCGCCGGTTGCGACAGTGTACAGACCGTACTGGTGCACCAAACTACCGGTGACCCCACTGCCATGCATCCCGAGCGCGACCGATGGTGGCACGAGGAGGTCAATCCACAGAGCGCCGTTTGTCCTGCCGAACGAATGGATTCTGAAGACATGCTCTTCATTCTTTATACCTCCGGTTCTACCGGCAAGCCCAAGGGGGTGGTGCACACCTGTGGCGGTTATATGGTATATGCTGAATACAGTTTTCGCAATGTTTTCCAGCTTCAGGACAGCGACATCTACTGGTGCACCGCCGATATCGGCTGGATTACAGGCCATACTTATATCGTGTATGGGCCCCTGTTGGCCGGTGCTACTACGGTAATGTTTGAAGGCGTTCCCACCTATCCCGATGCTTCCCGTTTCTGGCAGATTATCCAAAAACACAAGGTGACCCACTTCTATACGGCGCCAACAGCCATCCGCGCGCTCATGGCCATGGGTGACCACTTTACGGAAGGGCATGATTTCAGCAGCCTGAAAGTGCTCGGTAGTGTAGGGGAGCCTATCAATGACGAAGCCTGGCATTGGTACCGCAACCGAATTGGCGGAGGGAAGTTGCCCATCGCCGATACCTGGTGGCAAACCGAAACAGGAGGTATTCTGATCACACCCCTTGCCGGGGTAACCCCACTCGTGCCCTGCTACGCCACCTATCCCTTGCCCGGTATTCAGCCCTGTCTGGTGGATTCCAACGGCGTTGAACTTGAAGGGGATAATGTAGAAGGCATGTTGTGTATTAAATACCCTTGGCCGGCCATGATACGTACTACTTACGGTGATCACGAGCGATGTCGTCAGACGTATTTCAGCACCTTCCCGGGCAAGTACTTCACCGGCGATGGCGCCCGACGCGATCACGATGGCATGTACCGCATCATAGGCCGCGTGGACGACGTCATTAATGTGTCGGGGCACCGCATTGGCACTGCCGAGGTGGAAAATGCCATCAATCAGCATCCCAATGTCATCGAATCCGCCGTGGTGGGCTATCCGCATGATATCAAAGGTCAGGGTATTTATGCGTACGTCATCACTGCCGGTCAGGTGGCGGATGAAAAGGCGTTCAGCAAGGAAGTGCTGGAGGTCGTCACCAAAGTCATTGGCCCTATCGCCAAGCCTGATAAGATTCAGATTGTTTCAGGCCTGCCGAAAACGCGTTCCGGAAAAATCATGCGCCGCATTCTGCGGAAAGTAGCCGCCGGCGATACCGACAGCCTCGGCGATACTTCCACCCTGCTCAATCCTGAGGTGGTGGATGAAATCAAAGGCGGCGCCAAGTAAAACCAACGCCGGCCATCTCCCGAAGGTGGCCGGCATTTTTCACCAGGAAATTCAAGCCATGAATTATCAATCCACCTTTGACAGAAGCATTCGCGAGCCGGAGGCCTTCTGGAAAGAGCAAGCCAATGCCATAGACTGGTTTCATTTTCCTGAAAAAATCCTGTTCAGGGATGAAAATGACCTCCACCGCTGGTACGGTGGCGGCAGACTGAATACCGCTTACTTATGCCTGGATCGCCACGTGGCCTCTGGTAGAGGAGAACAGGTAGCCATTTTTTACGATTCGCCGGTAACGGGGGTAAAGCAACAAATAACCTATCGTCAATTGCTCGATGAGGTAAGCCGCTTCGCCGGGGTACTGAAATCTCTCGGTGTAGAAAAGGGCGACCGGGTAGTAATTTACATGCCGATGATTCCTCAAACGGTCATCGCCATGTTGGCTTGTGCACGACTTGGAGCCGTACACTCCGTGGTATTTGGCGGTTTTGCTCCCAGGGAACTGGCCATCCGCATTGATGATGCCAGGCCAAAACTCTTACTCACCGCAACGGCAGGCATTGAGATTAATAAAGTAATTGAATACATGCCCATTGTGGAGGAAGCCTGGGCATTAGCCACTCATAAGCCACAAAATTGTGTGGTTTGGCAGCGCGAATTAGCCTCGTATAAGTTAGTGGAAGGCCGCGACCTCGACTGGAATCAACTCCTGAGTACGGCTTCGCCGGCATCCTGGGTGGAGGTGGAGGCCACAGATCCTCTTTACATTCTCTATACATCGGGCACGACAGGCAGACCCAAAGGAGTAGTGCGCGATAATGGCGGTCACGCAGTCGCACTCCGTTTCAGTATGGAATATATTTACGGGATGAAACCCGGGGAGGTGTTCTGGGCCGCCTCAGATGTGGGCTGGGTAGTAGGCCATTCCTATATCGTTTATGGCCCTTTGATTTTAGGGTGTTCTTCCATCCTCTACGAAGGCAAACCGGTGCGTACACCTGACGCCGGAGCGTTCTGGCGGGTGATAGAAGAGTATAAGGTGCGTACCTTGTTTACAGCACCTACCGCTATTCGTGCTATCAAAAAGGAAGATCCCGACGGAGGCCTGGTCAAGTCTTATGATTTGAGCCATTTTAGATGTCTTTTCCTGGCCGGTGAAAGATGCGATGTGGCCACCCTTCATTGGTCGGAGCAATTGCTGGGCAAGCCCGTGATTGACCACTGGTGGCAGACAGAATCGGGCTGGCCTATGCTGGCCAACTCTGTAGGGCTTGAACTATTGCCGGTGAAACCGGGTTCCGTCACCAAGCCGGTTTGCGGATACGATATCCAGATTGTGGATGCCGGCGGCCGTCGCCTGCCGCCCAACGAGGAGGGTATCGTGGTGGTCAAGCTACCCCTCCCGCCCGGCAACTTACCCAATTTGTGGAATGATACGGCGCGCTTCAAACATTCTTACCTCGAACCTTTCCCAGGCTACTTTTTTTCCGGAGACGGCGGCTATATTGATGAGGATGGCTATGTGTATATCACCGGAAGGATTGACGATATCATCAATGTGGCCGGTCACCGACTTTCTACTGCGGCTATGGAGGAAGTAGTCGCCTCACACCCTGCCGTGGCCGAATGTGCAGTCATTGGCGTACAGGATCCAATGAAAGGGGAAGTACCCCTCGGATTTGTAGTCCTGAAAGCCGGAATTAACATGGATGAAGCACAACTCGAAAAGGAATTGGTGGCATTGGTGCGCGAAAAGGTTGGCCCTGTGGCATTCTTCAAACAGGCCCTCATCGTCAGGCGGCTTCCCAAAACAAGATCTGGTAAGATTCTGCGAAAGATCATGCGCTTTATGGCCGACGGTCAGGAGTATGCCATGCCATCCACCATCGAGGATGCTACGGTGCTCCCGGAACTGGAAGGATCCATGCGGGATCGCGGGGCAATTCCAGGATAAACAGATGCTCCGATAATTTGCCTATACATTGCTTAGTCAATCAGGTATTCCATTCCGAAAGCCTGTTGTTTTACCGCTGAGTATCAATTACGACGGTGGTGATAG